>CAMLMF010000191.1 GCA_946480995.1 uncultured Bdellovibrio sp.
CGGTGTCCAGCCTTTACGCGCAAGATTTTTTTGTCCGTTGATGCGAGCATCATGCAAAACGTAAAAGCCGCCAGCTTCATCCAAGTGAATTTGCGTCTGACTTTGTCCTGGGCCTAAAGTGACCGAATCACCAATGATGCGCACTGGGATTGCGCGTGTGCGCAAATATTTTAGCGCGCTTTTTAGCTCCATTTCACCGAAGACATTCACGGTTGGACGACCTTCGGTCGATAGACTGATCAGATCTTGGTAAGAATCAGAAGACTTGGTTAAAAGTTCGCGCAATTGCTGGAATTCACGCAACCACGGATGCGCAATCAGAATTCCTTCTGTGGGTTCTACCGCGAAGGACTCAAAAAAGAAAAAAGGCTTTTTGCGGGAACTCATAAGTTTGAATTCCGCTTCTAATTCTTTCTTTTCAATAAATTCCACACGCCAGCTTAATTCAGTGCCTGGATCGAACTCTACGCGATGAATTTGCAAAGCTTGGCGCAGACTGTTTTTCGTCTGCAAGAAAAGTTTTAGTTTGCCTTGCCCTGCTTGGGCTGCCACGTTCCCCAACAAGACCTGCATGATTGTTTCAATTTCGCGCAGGTTTTGACTTAAGAACAAATGTTCGCGCTGCTGAGTTAAAGGCCAATGAGAAAAAGCCGAAGTTTGCGAACTTGCTTGCGGCAACAAATCTTTTTCCACTGCACGCTGCAAAGGATGGCGCAAAATATCTTTCGCAGAAACTTGCGTGCCGTCGCTAAAGTTATAACGCAAAAGCGTGGTTAAACGATTTTGCTCGGTCACTTCATGCAAATAGGAACCTGAATAGGCCGTGACTTTTTTACGAAAGACCTCTGGCATATTCCACAATAACGGCGACGGAACTTCCAGATCCTTGGTCATCTCTTGCAATTTGTATTTACTTAAATCACTGGCCGTCAGCTCACTAAGCGACTGACCCTGCAGCATAGGATGGTCTTCTAAAAAAAGACTGACGGATTCAAGCACCGTGTTTTGGGCAAATGAAAAACGAGCTTGTGAGGCGCGGGCCTGACTGGTGTGCAGAGGCTCTTCCAGCTCTTGGGCTAACTTTTTTAGACGGGCATCAAGAATACTTCCCACGTCCGAAGTTAATGCCTGCCACATTAAAATATAACTGCCCCACTGATGCACGCAGGTTTGCGCTGTTTCCATCGTTGTTTCACAGCGTTCACAGTGAAAGCTTAGATCTCCGCCGGGATCTGCTTCAGAAATCTTAACTGAAACTCCTTGGGGATTTTTGCCTTCTTTAAAAAACATTTGCAGTTGCAAAGCACCGCGGGCCGAGGTCCACAGTTCATGTCCCGCAAAGGTATCGTCTTCCAAATATGTTTGGGCCTCTTCGAAAGTTGCTAGCTCCCCTAAAGAAAGGTTTTCTCCTGGATTACGCAGGAGGGAGATTTTTTGCAAGCTGATCGGGGCTAAAAACAAGCGAACATCCTTGGTTAGGCCGTAAAAAAGGCATCACGTAGGATGGCGCAAATCTGTGCGAAAGTCACTAAGCAAGAGTGCATTCGCGCGGTATTTATGTTAACTGTGCCTTAAGTGAGCTCAGATATGAATATAATCTACCAAGACGACCATCTTTTCGCGATTGACAAGCCCGCAGGATTCTTTGTGCATCCTCCAGAATTGTCACCTTATCCTGTTCCGAAAGAGAAAATCTGCCTGTATCACCTGCGCAAGTTGATGAAGCAGGATGTTTTTCCGGTGCACCGCCTGGATGCTCCGACCAGTGGCGTTTTGCTGTTTACAAAGTCACGGGATGCCACGCGCGCCTTAAGTCACCTGTTTATGGAGCGACAAATGCACAAAAGTTACCAAGCCGTGGTGCGTGGCTATGTCGACGAATCAGGTTCGATCGATATTCCTTTAGAAGTGGCCGATGCAGAACTGCCGGTAGAGGCATTAACGCTCTATAAACGAAAAGCCATGGTTGAATTGCCCTATGCCACAAGCAAAAGATATCCGACTTCCAGATACTCTTTAGTCGATGTGCATCCAGTGACCGGTCGTTGGCATCAAATTCGTCGTCATTTTGATCGCGTTGCCCATCCGCTTTTAGGTGATATTGAACATGGCGATTCCCATCACAACCGCTTGTTCCGTGACACTTTGCAAATTCCCGGTCTGTGCTTACGCGCCACCAGTATCGAATTTGTGCATCCGTGGACCGGCGAGCCCTTAAAAATTCACGCCCCTCGTGATGAAAAGTGGGAAAAGATTTTTGCTCTTTTTGCGCTAAATGAAGCCTGAGAAAACGTTGTAAAAAAGTTCGACAAATTCGTTAAAACATAGTCCTATGGCTGGACCTAGGGCGTGTTAGACTTAATTCATGATTAAGGAACTGTGGCATTCATTCCCGCACGATTTAGAACGAAAAATTAATGGCCTGTTGGACGATGCCGAGCCAACGCCAGCCAAGGCCTTTCAGCTTTACAAAACATGTCAACGTGAAGAACTGTGGAAGGATACGTTCGAGAAATTCTCTGAACGTTTAAGCAGTTATTTTTCTATGCCGCGGGCGGATCGCAACAAAAGTGATCTGGATGCGTTCTTTGATCGCCCCGTGGACAGCGTCACTTATGATGAGTTTCAACTGAACTTTCGCAATTCCCTTGTGAACGGTCAGGAAGTACAAAACATCGTTAGTTGGGCTCATAATTTGATGCGTGTCAGTCTTAAGACGAGCAGTGTGATTATTTCTTCTGATGTGATTAGCAAAACCTTAAACTATATCACTCACCCGCCGCTTTTTGAAAAAGCTCAAGACATTACTTTTGAAGACTTTTGCGAGGCGTGGAAAAAGATCGTGTTCAATCTTTTTGGTAAAAACCATCAAGCAGAACTAGACAAAATTCTAAATGAATTGCATTGGCTTAATACGCAGTTTAAACAGGCAGAAGAAAACGCTGCTCGCGCGCCCTTCTTCCCGACAATTTACTTAACTCAAACTGAAATTGACTGGATTTCCGCTGTGGAAGCGGCCGTGACGAAGAGCGCTCCGGCGCCGAAATTTCCTTTGTCTCGTGGTGCTGAAAAGCAACGCTTGGTTGAACTTGAAAGAGCCTTGCAACTTTACAAAGTCGTACAAACCAGCAAATTACCAGAGTTCATTCAACATCGTGAAAACATTCGTGTCACAATTTTAGATCGTTGCTCTAGCTTGCTTAAGGAACGAGCTCGTTAGAGCCTTTTTTACGAACGGGTGACGATGCGATTCACGACAACCAGAATCGCCGCACCCGCAATGCCGATGACAATTCCTTGCCAACTAAAAGACGTATAAGTGGGCCAATGAAACAGCCTTGGCGCTAAAAAATTTCCCAAGAAAGAACCGGCCAGGCCCAATAAAATTGTCCGAATCCACCCCATGGCTTCACTGCCGGGAATAAGCAGTTTGGCGGCAACGCCGACACCCAGACCTAACACGGTCCACAGTATGATCTGATTAAAAATCGGATGATTTACGATCGAATGAAATGTCATAGGGATTCCTTCTTAGAAAGAATCCTATCTTAGATTTCAAAGCATGATAAGACTTTTGTGACGCTAATTCTTAAGGATCCGCACGACCGTTTGTTTATAAGAGGACTGCGGATTCGCGCGCAGAATCAGTTTATATACATCACTTGGGTATCCGCCTGTTGCGGACTCCATAAATCTTAAGTGCGCTCCGTCCTTACGAAACGTTCCGTCCCCGCTCATAAGAATTTCTCGGAAGTCTTTGGCATCACTGCATGTTCCAGAATTGACTGCAGACTCTGGATTTGCGCACCCAAAAACCCGCCAACGCAACTCTGGGAAAACGCCAATCGACAAAGCATCGTTGCTCATTTGTTCAGTTGTGACTAACGAGTTTTCCGCCAACCTGTTACCCGCTAAATAGAAAGACATCAGTGGCTCGATAAAATTGTTTTCAATGGCATCATTGGATTCACTCAGAATCAAGTTTTTGACTGTGATGCTCCAGTTTCCTGCAGCACTGGTAACCGGAGAATCAAAGACATGCCCCATAAACCATCTCGTTAAATTCGGATTTAAGTAATCCGTTGGATCTTGCATAAGATGGGAAAATAAAAGTTGTCCACTTTGATCATACACTTTATAGCCAATTTTTCGCTCGATAGAAACATACAGCTCCATACGATACTGCAAATCATCTTTAAAAATGGCATCCGAGCAGGAAGAAGAAAAGATGTGATTAGCGGGGATTGATTTATTTTCCATCGACACATCCCCGTGATAGGTTTCGATTTGCGCCATATCACGCGAACACGCGGCATTCCCCGCATTGCGATCATCCAGCCCCAATTGCCCAATGATAAAGCCGCGACCATTCACAGAGATCGGATCGCCCTTGGCATCTTTCGTGACATCACCGCGCAAACCAATCGCAAAGTGCGCCTGTCGATTCTTAGCGAAATAACCTTTAGAAATAAATTCGAAGGACAGCTTGTGAACACGCGCCGAGGCACTAAGACCCGTTTCATGCAGCTGCATCCGGCCTTTGGATTTTCCGTCGGCGTCCGTTAAACAGCCCTGACCGGATGGATATTCGCACACGATCATGCCACTTAAATCCTGAGGATTAGAGCGATAGTTTGCAGAAAAGGTATAACCAGAAACTTCCTGCGCGTTGGTAAACTGCGCAGAAGCCGCAGAGGAACCTAAAGATGTGCTGCTTTCAGAAGACAAGCCTGCAAATCCCCCCGGCGAGCAATTTTGAAAGGACACCAACGTGACCGCGGTTAAAATAACTCCGCCCGCCCATCGAGAATATGTCAACGGCATGAACCCTCCCCCAAAAAAGCTGTTCCCTTTGTATATCGGAAGGACTTTGGCCTAGCTCAATCCGCCTCCCTAAATTTTCTATTCCGTGGAGTTTCAAAATGAGATGCTCGAGGTAAAGATGATGCGCCGGATTATTTATAAGTACTACTTAAGAAAGTCCGGGCCTATTGAGGCCACTCTCATTGCAATCACGTAAGATCTGGCAGGAATAAAAGATAAGTATTTGTTTATATTAAAAAAGTCTGCGGCAGACAGAGCCTTGCTCTGTGAATTTCTTCTTAACTTTTACAAATCGGCAATGTTAATTTGGTCGCCTAAGTGAAAGAGATTTATGGATCAAATCATTGTTAAGAACACTTCGGGCCTGGACACGGAATCGTACGAAATTTTACCCGAGTTGCCATTAGACAAACAAGGCTTCGCAACGCCTGAGCCGGTGAAAAATCTGGCGTATTATAATCGCAAGCTGACGCCCCTGCTGCCTGCTCATTTTTTTGAAAGAACACCTGCGCGCACTTTGTACGCGCCGTTCTTTTTGGCGCTGAATATTCTTTTAGTTTTTGCCGTACTTAGTTTGGACCTGCACTGGTCATTAAAAATTTTCGCAGGTGTTTTGATTGGACAATTTAACGCGGGTCTGGCGTTTATTTCCCACGAAACCTCCCATGGCCAGCATCTTTCTAAAAAAAGCGCCCAGGATCTTTTCGTGCTTTTTGCGTTTTCTCCGTTCATGGTGTCACCCACTTATTGGCGCTTTTGGCACAATCGCCTGCATCACGGAAATACTCAGTATATTCTAAAAGATCCCGACGCATTTCCGAATATGACCGTGTATCGCCAGTCTAAATTTATGCAAAGACTGATTGATTGGACACCGGGTTCACGCACGATCCGCAGTTATTTTTATTTCTTTTTCTGGTTTTCATTGCAGG
>CAMLMF010000192.1 GCA_946480995.1 uncultured Bdellovibrio sp.
CCGATCATTTCTAATTATGAAAGACAAAATATTAGAGCTTCTCGAAAAAACCAAACACACCGCACGCATGGAAGCCGAACTTGAGACAGCCAATTTAGTGCAAAGCACTTTGTTCCCAGAAAAACAGTTCAATACTGCTCATGTTTCCCTTTTAGGTGATTATCAAACAGCTTCCGAATGCGGTGGCGACATGTGGGATTATTTTGAAACCCCAGATCATTTATTTTTATTCATCGGCGATGTGGTCGGGCATGGAGTTCCATCTGCTTTGATGACAACGGCTGCTCGCTCCGTCACGGCCATCTTAAAATTGCAAAACGAGACCTCGCCAGCGAAAATTCTAAAATTATTGAATCACTCGATTTACGAAACATCTAAAGGCAAAATGTGGATGACTTTCTTTGTCGGTCGCTATGACAAAAAAACCGGAGAAATGCTTTATGCCTCGGCCAGCCACAATCCGCCGTTCTTGTTTCCGAATAAAGACAGCATAAAAAAAGCAGACGTCGCAACCATCGGTGACAATCCCGGCCCTTCGCTGGGACGCCAAGCGGACTCTTCATACACGGAAGCAACCGTCACGATTGCCGCAGGCGATGTCGTGCTCTTTTATACGGATGGTTTAACAGAGTGTGAAAACAAAGATAAAGAACTGATGGGCGAGGGCCGCTTCATTCGCCAGATCGTGAAGCACTGGAATAGCGATAAAGAGCTCGGCCCCTTTGTAAAGTCAGTGAAGGACACGATGGAAGCCCATCGCCAAGCCCACCCCTTCGTCGACGACATCACTTACTTCGCCCTAAAACGCCACCAATAGGTGCCTTTAGTTGAGCGCCTTAAAGGCCCAAAAATAATCCTTACGAGCGTTTGATTTCTGCACAAGATCCGCAGGAATTTTTTCTCCGCGAATGGCGAAGTTAAAGAATTGTTCTTGATAGGGATCTTCTTCCGACAGCAATTGCAAATTCGGATTGTGACCACCTTCTACTAATATCATCAACTGCTTTTGCTTACGCGCCACTTGCTTAAAGTGCGCAATCGCCCCGGGGGCTGGTGTTGCGCTGTCGGTGCTGCCTTGAAAGTAAGTCACTGGCACGTTCAGCGGATAGTCTGTCGCCTTGAAGGTGCGCAAGTTTTTTGCTTTCAGTTGCCTGCAGATCGCTGGTGCATTTTCATCAAGGGCTGATACTAATTTGCGCTGAACCAACACATCCGACATACGCAATTGCTCGGAAGCCATATTAAATTCCTGGCACGAGATCATGTAATACGGGACCTCATTCGGCATAAAAAGCAAATGCCCTTCAGGCGTAGGTGTTCCGAAAAGGACCTTAAGCTCAGCAATTAAGTTTTTGTACTGTTGATCATCGATCAACGCCAAAAACTTATCACGCAAATGCATCGCCCCTTGGTAATACATCAACTGCCCTCGAGAAATCACCGAAAACCACAAACTAGAAACACCATGTTCCGCCGTAATTTTTTCCAGACGATCCACAACAAAAGCAGGCAAAGAATCCAAAACTTTCTGCAAAATTTTGCGACGGTGCGGACCTTCCCACAACGACAAATCACCAGAAAACAACACGCCCTCTAAAACCACCGCGCGAGTGTGCGCAGGAAACAACGACGCGTACATCGTCGCAGGCACTGTGCCGTAAGAAATTCCGAAAACAGACCACTTAGAAATTTGTAAATGCTGGCGGATCATTTCCGCATCACGTGCGACTTTTTCGGAAGAATAAAATTGCGGATCTAAAAACATCGCCAATGTGGCTGGTCGCGAACAACCGATCCCCCGGTGTTCCATAATTAGTACATTGAATGGCATTTCTTTACTGAACAATCCCCAGTGTGCTGGCTGCCCAGGGCCTCCGGTGAAATAGATCACCGTTTCTTTTTTGGCATCATAGCCACCAGAAAAATACGCATAGATATCTGTTTTGCCTGCCGCGGGTTTTGCGTAATCAACAGGAACTGAAACGAAAAAGCCTTTTTCACGTTCAATGATATCCTGATAAGAAGTTTCGCACATGGTGCGCCCGGATTGATAAGTTTCAACAGTCGGCAAAGGCAAAGCGCCCACAGCCGCTGCCGCGTTAAGGCCCCCCAAAACAGTCAGTGCAAATATCAGATTTTTCATAGTGGCAGTTCTAATGGAAATCCCCACGGGCTGCCACTTTTTGTCCCGGCCTTGAATAAATTTCGAGTGAAAGTGCCCAAAAGAGCGCTATCGGCCTCTTGGGGACGGCACAACTCTCGCTATCAATGGAACATCGAATCCTCTCAGGAGAAAATCATGAAGAAGTCCCTTTCGTTAATTTTAGCGGCTCTCACAATTACCTCGCTAGCTCAGGCGGCTCCCTCGGTACAATGCCGCGGTGTCGATGGCAATAATGAGCAAGTGGCCGTGCAAGCCCGTGATATCAAAAGCGAAGAAGGCGCCCTGAAAGTGGGCTCTTTGCGCGTCGTAACTTTGAAATTGTTTGGCAAAAGAGAACTTTGCAAAAACGCGATCACCGTCGGCGACAAAAACTCACAATTCTATGTGGCTTGCCATGAACCGGAAGGCGTTTACACTTTGGCTTTAAAAATCCAAGGGACAAATAAATATGCCGGCACATTCTGCGGCAACGGCCCTCAGACTGAGGTGGCCGGTTTACGTTTCACTGACGAAGAGTGCATTGCACTTTCTTGTGCGACAACAGGGCTTTAAGAAGTAAAGCCCTGTTAAAGAAGGCGGGATCACGGTTTTGCTGTAAGCCGGATTCTGTCCAAATCACCAGGTCCCATAAATTGCCCCGATAATCATAGATGATCATTCCTCTGGGAGTGCCATTACTGACACCCTCAAGCGATCTTACCCGAAAGCTACGGACTGGCCGTCCTACTAGTGCTTTCCTATTTGATCTTGCTCCGCGCAGAGTTTGACTGTTTTCACTCCAGCGGCTCCCCTAGAGGCTCCCGTTCCCGCCTCCAGGCTCGTAGCCCTGGACATTCTCTCTGTTCCACTGTTCCTGATATTACTACCGAGGGGCGTTACCCCTTGCGCTGCCATATGGAGTCCGGACTTTCCTCTCTAATTTCAAGAATTTAGAGCATTATTAGAGCGATCATCCGCAAAACCGAACGCGATTCTTAACACCGTCCAGCATATTGCGCAAGAGAGTTTTCTTCAATCCATTTTTATTTTACTTTATAAGTATCGTTTACAAATCAATCCCACGAAGGAAAGACCATGAAGATCATCGTATCTCTATTCGCATTCGCTCTGACTTTAGCTCTCACATCTCCGGTATTGGCTGAAGAGGGCCATGGTGGCGGCGGACACGGCAACTTGGCAGAGAAAATGAATTCTCTATTCCCAGAAAAGCAGCCAGTTCCGGCAAAACGCGAAGTGCCTGCTAAGCCAGAGCTTTCAGCTCCTGCGTATTTTTCAGAAGTAAAAGGCGGCACAGCTTCTTTGACTTGGAAAGCGGTTGCCGGCGCGGATGAATACCACGTGCAAGTGGCAACAGATCCAAACTTCAAATGGTTGGTTGCAAACGCAAATCACCACAAAGAAACTTCTTTCGAAGCAACAAACTTGGAAGCTGGTAAACATTATTTCTGGCGTGTAGCGGCTGTTAAGTCGAACAACTGGAGCACTTGGCGCAAAAGCTTTTTCGCGTCATCAATGTTCACAACACCTGACGCGAAATAGTTTTTAAATTTTAGAATTGTTTTAGAAAAGCCCTCTAGCTGAAGCTATGAGGGCTTTGTTTTTTCTGGATCTCACCGACAGCGACCTTCACGGTCATACCCGACATAGCTCTGCATAGTTCCGCCGAACGACGACAAGACTCTGCACAGTGCTTAAAGATTTCATCGTACTCGTAACGTTCGCATTCTGCTGCCGTCGCCAGACACATCTCAAAAGCCAGTTCGCAGGACTGGTGATGAAAGTCTGATTCAGCAATTAAAAGTTTTGCCGATAAAGAGCACGCATCCGCACACAGCTGTAAGAGCTGTAAGTGTTTACCGGAAAATGCCGTGCCTTTTTCTTCCAGACAATAATGGAAAGTCTCCAAACAATGGCGCGTGGTATTCAAACAAGCCTTAATACAATTTGTAACATCGCTATCTTGAACTGCATGATTATGCATATAACTTCCTCCCCAATTAGAAGCTTTCTGTCACTATATAAAAAAATTTAAGAACAAGGAGGCTAGTTCTTAAATTTCTGCAATAAGTTGCTAAGAAACAAGAAACTGAAGTTATTCTGTAATCTGAAATTTAACAGTTTTCTCCGTCTTGATAGAGTTCATAACCAAACAACCCTTAAGAGATTTTTCCAACAGCATTTGCCCTTTATCTTTAGCGCTGGGCTTCGCTAGCGTGACGTTCATTTGGGCGCGCGCCATCCACGGAAATCCTTTTTCGTCGCGATCCACTTCCAGTGTTAGCTCTGCAGAAATTCTTTCGAACGTCAGTTCAGATTTTTCAGCGTACACCTTGAAGGTTGAAATATAGCAATTGATCATCGCCAACGCATAAAAATCTTCAGCAGAAAATCCCCCACCAGGCCCACCAAACTCTGGCGGAATCGCGGCTTGCAATCCCGCGCCGACAGCTTCGGCAGAAGTATGCCAATTAACACCTACTCCTGAAACGGCAGAACTGTGCACTGTGAATCGCATCGGATACTGAAGCATTTTTGACTCCTTGGCCTGAAACCCTTGATAAACAAGGCTTTTACAACCTTAAATTACAAAACTTTAATCCCCAAGAGGTTTTGTAATTATATTAAATAAAAACAATCTGGAAAAATACAAACATGACTCAATCTGTTTACGACGCCCTTTTAAATGCCAATGCCGTCATCGAATTCGATATCAGTGGCAACATTCTGTGGGCCAACAACAATTTTTTATCACTCTTAGAATATGAGCTTTCTGAAATTATTGGCAAACATCATTCGATGTTTTTGCATGAATCTGACTCAGACGAAACTAAATACGACGAAATGTGGCGCAAGCTTGCTGAAGGGCAAGCTCTGGCCGGAGAATTCAAACGCATCTCTAAAAAAGGCAACTCTATTTGGATTCATGGCTCGTACACCCCGGTCCGCAACGTTCAGGGTGAAGTCGTTAAGGTCGTAAAAATGGCTGTCAACATCACTGACAAGCATAAATTGGCAGAGGACTTAGCCAGAAAAAATAAAGAACTATTAACGTCCGCTTCGAAAGCAAAAGCCGCGACTCAAGCAAAGTCTGTTTTCTTGGCGAACATGAGTCACGAAATCCGCACCCCGCTGAATTCTATTATCGGGATCACGGACACCTTGGCAGAAACAGTGTTGGACGAACAACAGGCTTCGTTCGTGGAAATTCTTCAGCGCGCCAACAACCAACTTATGACAATCATCAATGACATCCTAGATTTGTCCAAGGTTGAGGTCGGTGAAATTGAACTCAAAGCTTTGCCCTTTGAATTACAAAAACTTTTTGATGAACTTTATTCTGTCCTAGGATTCAAGGCGAAAGAAAAGGGACTGAATTTAAAAATCACCGCTGACGACAACGTCCCAAAATTTTTTATTGGCGACCCAGAACGTCTGCGCCAAGTTCTGATGAACTTAATCAACAACGCCATCAAGTTCACTCATTCAGGCGAAGTACATCTGCATGTTTGTAACAATACGACCTCTCGCCCTGGCACGATGATGTTTAAAGTCTCTGACACTGGCATTGGCATTGCGAAATCTAAGTACAAA
>CAMLMF010000193.1 GCA_946480995.1 uncultured Bdellovibrio sp.
CAGCTTCGGGCATGTGCGGTAAGGCGATGTCTAAATTGCTCATCACAATTTTTTTTCGAAAGCCGAAAACATCAAACCACAAAAACCCAACCCAGGAACCCGACTTGCGCAGCCACGTGCGTGGAAACAGCGAACTGATAAAGACCATGATCTTAACGAAGAATTTGACTAATAATTTCATTTAAACGTCCCTTCTTTCCCAGTTCCGTGACTTCCAAAGAAGCCGTCCACAACTGTGAGGGGTGAGATAAAAGTGCGCGCAATTTCACCGCATCTTTTTCGGTGGAAACTAAAAGAGCAGCGTGTGACTTCGCAAACTCGTCTTCCAAGTTTTTTATGTCACTAGGGGTGTACTGATGATGATCGCGAAAATGCATGCTTTTTTTCGAAACTGATCCCAGATCGCGCATCATTTTTTCAAAGACATCGGGACGTGCAATCGCGGACACTAAGAACATTTCCTGGTCTTTGATTTCAGCGCACGACATTGTCTGTTTATTTTGAGCATTCTTAAGGCTGGTGATTTCATAGCCCAAATACATAACTTCTTTGCCAGCAGGCAGACGGGATTCAAGATCCTTAAGATACTCTTCGCTGGCCAAATTGCATTTGGTCACAACAATCACATCGGCCCGCTCAAGTCCCTGCCACCCTTCACGTCCGCGGCCTTCGGGCACAACGGCGTAATTAGTCAGAGCTTCTGTCGCATCTAAAATAACAATATTCAAATCACGAAAAAGTTTACGATGTTGAAAACCATCGTCGACTAACAACAAATCAAAAGATCCTTGGGTGACAGCATATTGAGCTGTTTGCCATTTGCTGGGTCCCACAAAAACGGACACTTGCGGATTGGCTTGCGCTAACAAAACAGGTTCATCGCCAAAGTATCTCGCCGCAAAGGGATGGCCCACGTCCACCAAACAAGGTGAACTGGCATCCGCACGATAGGAACGGCTGATCACCGCCACTTTTTTTCCTTGAGCCACTAAAGACTTTAGACAAAAATCCGTCACCGGAGTTTTGCCTGTTCCCCCCATGGTCAAATTGCCAATACTGACGACGGGAACCGGCGCTTTGTACACACCGATAGCACCACGATCAAAGAGGGAATTTTTGACTCCGACAATCTGCTGATACAGAAATGACAGGGGTCTTAGGTAAAATCTCATGGCGTAAGATACTCATCCAGGGCTTTCACCACACGTTGTGTGGCACCCCTGTCACCAAGATATTGGCGCACTTGTTCTAGGTCTGCGATCACTTGCGCTTTGTAAGCCGGATCGACGATATAGCGTTCGACCAACTTCGCCATATTTTCTGGCGTCACATCACTCTGCCAACGCTCTGGCACGGCTTCTTTGCCTAGGATTAAATTTACTAAACCAAAATACTTTGTGCCTCGTACGAAAAGCTTCGCAAAAACACCGGTCAGCCATTTCATCTTGTACATGATGACCATAGGCTTTTTCAAAATACCCACCTGCAGGGTCGCCGTTCCCGATGCCACCAACATAATGTCCACTAAGTGAATCATTCGGAAGGATTCATCTTTCAACAAAATATACGGCAAACGGAAGTCTTCAAGGTAATCCTGCATTTGTTCTTTTGTGAAAGTCGGCGCAGTTAATATCACCACTTTTAAGTTGGCATATTTTTTTGCAAGAATTCGCGCCGTATCTAACTGAATTTGGAAATGCTGTTTCAGCTCCATGCGACGACTGCCTGGCATCAAACCCAAAACAATTTCATTGTCCTGAATCCCGCACTGATTGCGATGGATTTTTAAATACTCAGGATCATTGAGCAGACGGTCATCTAATTCATCTAGCAAAGGATGGCCGACAAATTCACAAGGCACCCCGTGCTCTTGATAAAACGGCAATTCAAAAGGGAATAGGACAAAAACTTTTTTGCAATATTTTTTGATCGTTTTCACACGACCTTTGCGCCATGCCCATACTTGCGGAGAAATATAATAAACAACAGAAATTCCCAAGGCGTGCAGTTTTTTTGCCAGCATCAAATTGAATTCTGGATAGTCCATGACCATAGCGACTTTAGGACGGCGTTTTTCCGCCTCAGCAACCAAGCTGTCAAAGACCGCTTTTAAATGGCTGTACTGAGAAATAATTTCTGCAGCCCCCACCACGGCCATTTCTTCGGATTTGCCCAAACGTTCAAATCCCATATTTTCCATATCCTGACTGCCGACGCCAAAAGCATGGATCTTACGTCCTTGCTTTTTCCAAGTCTCTAAGACCCTTTGTGCATAAGTCACACTCGAGGCTTCCGCCGCGACAATCAGAACTTGATCCATACTAGGTGGCCTCGATCATTCTTTGGATGTCTTCGATAGTTTGCAAAGCTTTTAAACCATCGTGACCAGTGACCACAGGTTTTTTGTCATGCAGAACACAGTCGATGAATGCATCTGTTTCTTTTTGCAAAGCATCTTCTTTGGCTACAGTCCATTTCGTCACTTTGGTCAATTCTTCTGCGCCTGCACCCACTGCCACTTTTTCAAGTTCATGGATACCTGTCTGCGCAAACAATGTGCAATCATCTTGCACGACACGGATCGAACGTTGTGCGACAGGCGCCACACGACTGACCGTGATGATTCCGTGCACACCATTTTTCATTTTAAAGGACATAGAAGCTGTATCTAATTCTTGTGATACCAATTTTGAACCCGACACGATCATAGAATCAATGTCGCTGCCGCTGAGCCAGTACAACAAATCGATATCGTGAATAGCCAAGTCATGCAAAACGCTGACATCGGCACCGCGAGTTTTATAAGGAGCCGTGCGCACCAATTCAATGGTACGGGGATTTTTCATCACTTTACGCAATTCATTCACCGAAGGATTGAAGCGTTCAATGTGTCCCACCGCGAGCTTTAATTTATTTTTTTCCGCTAAGGCAATCAGCTCTTCTGCTTGGGCCACCGTCGCCGTGATTGGTTTTTCAACATTCACGTGCACGCCGTTTTGCAAGAAGTGCTTGGCGATTTCATAGTGACTTAAAGTACTTGCCGCAATCGTCACCAAATCCACTTGGCCGACCAGATCACTGGGGCGATGAAAGCTGCTGACACCCAATTCCGTGGCAATTTTATCAGACTGCGCGGGCGAGTGATCGCACACGCCGACAAGTTCAACGTGGGCGTTGTTTTTATATTTTTGCGCGTGGAAATTACCTAGGTAACCGACGCCGACAACGGCGCCACGTAGTTTTTTACTCATCGTCTTGCCATCCTTTAGGACTGCGATCCACGGCAATGCCGCGTTTAGAACTTTTGATGAACTCTAAGAAATATTCAATGTTCGGGCTTAAAGTGCATTCCGCCTTGATGCGTTCCATGCCCTCTTCGACCGTGTGTGAACCCATGATCATGATACGAATGGCTTTGTGCACATTCGAGATCTCTTCACGCGAAAAACCGCGACGAGCTAAACCGATTTTATTGGTCGCGCGAATGGTCGCGTAAGTTCCCTGAGCACGACAGAATGGCAAGATGTCTTTATTAACCACTGAAGACCCAGCGATGAAAGCCCCGCGGCCAACTTTTGTGAACTGGTTAAAGGCGCAAACCCCACCAATCGTCACGCCGTCTTCGATAATGCAGTGACCACCTAAGTGGGAGTCATTGGCGATCGTGACATTGTTGCCAATTTTGCAGTCATGTCCCACGTGCGTGTAAGCCATGAAGTAATTGTTATTACCCACTTCAGTGATGCCATCGCCTTTGCTTGTCGCCAAGTTCACGGTCGAGAATTCACGGAAGGTGTTGTTATTACCAATAATCAACTTAGTCGGTTCACCTTTGTAAGAGTGATCTTGTGGAGGTCCACCGATAACCGCGCCTGGAGAGAAGTGATTGTTTTCGCCGATTTCATAAATACCGTGGCGATAACCCAGGGTCACGTGACCTTCAATGAAGGTGCCTTTGCCAATTTTTACTTTACCTTGAATCAAGCAGTAAGGACCGATTTCTACGTCGTCGGCGATTTCTACGTCTGGAGAGAGAACACTGCTTGGATGAATTTTGTAATTTGCCATATAGGACTGGGGCTCCATTTAAAAAGGGCCTTTTTAAGGCCCCTTCGTTGACTGAACTATTTTTCTTTCTCGAAGGCTTTGATTACGTCTTCAGTGACGTCAGCTTCGGGAGTTGCATAAAGAACTGCTTGTGAGTTCTCTAAAACTACAGACAATGATTTTTCTTTTGCTACTTTCGCGATTACTTTTTTCATTTTTTCCAAGATCGGAGCTGTCAAATCACGCTCTTTCTTTTGGATTTCAAGTTGGCTTTTTCCAACTACATCACGATACTTCATCATTTCTTCTTGGAACTCAGCTTGTTTTTTACCAAGCGCTTCTTCAGACATAACTGATTTTTTCTTTTCTAGGTCTTCACCCATTTTTTTCAAATCAGCTTCTTTTTTTTCAAGTTCTTTTTTCTTTTTATTGAACTCGCCTTCCAATTCCGTTTTAGCTTTTTTACCAGCAGCAGTTGCTTGAATAGCTTTTTGCATATCAATAACACCGACTTTTTCAGCGTGTGCGAAAGAAGCAGCAAGAAGCAAACTCATCGCGATCAACATTCTTTTCATTCAATCCTCCTTAAAAGGTCTATACTAAAATCAAACGCACAAATCTTTTGTGCTTATTAAAACGACGGCCCGATGGAAAACTCAAACACTGTGGCATCTTGATAGTAAGAATCCCTGTTCAAAGGGAAACCCCACTCAAAGCGCAACACGCCAATCGGTGAATACCAGCGCACGCCGAATCCCACGTCTGCGTACAAGTGAGAACTTGTTAACGTGTCGTCCGCAGCACCCGTATCAAAGAACACAGCCCCCATGATGCCAGCTTCTTTTACTAAAGGGAACTGGATTTCAGTCTGCAACATCGCTTGCTGAGTGCCCCCGAAGAAGCGCATCGCACGCTTGCGAGCTTCATCATCCGAGATGCCCGGATTGTCGATTTTCACTTGATCAAAAACTTTTTGAGAATACTTCATCTTACCCACGCGGTAAGAGCGGAAACCACGTAGTGAGTAAGGTCCACCGAGAAGGTACAACTCACTGAACGGCACTTCACGATTTTCTAAAGAATCAATGCGCGCGTAAGTGAGGTTATTTCTCCACACTACATCCCAGAACAAGTTCTTATAATAGCGGAAGGTCGCGTTGCCACGTGTGTACTTTAAGTCACCACCCACGCCGGCATATTCGTAAGAGCCGCTGGTGTAAATACCACGTGTTGGCATCTGACGGTCATTGCGCGTGTCGTACTCAAGAGTCGCAGTCACCGAACTTGTAACCCCGGAAGCAGAAGCCAACGGGAAAAGGTCTGGGTCTGTCACGACTTTGTTGTTCTCAGATTTTTCTTCAAGTTTTGTATCGTCGTATTTATAACGCAAGTACCCGCGAGTGTACTCTGCAATCGGATGACCGAGACGGATTGATCCACCTTTGTGGTTTTCATTAAAGTCCGCACGGGCCGTATTCGCACTTTGATAAACCTCAGCCCCCAATGACCAAAGAGTGTCGTTAAAGTACGGCTCAGTGAACGAGAAGCTGTAATAGCTGCCCGTGTTACTTAAGTTCAGAGACGCCCCTAAGTTTTGTCCTTTACCCAAGAAGTTCGCTTGATTGACTGAACCTTGCAAAGTGAAACCTTGCGATGTCCCGTAACCCGCACCCAAT
>CAMLMF010000194.1 GCA_946480995.1 uncultured Bdellovibrio sp.
TAAGACATCGCTTTCAGCCAAAGCCTTGCGTGACTCTGGTGAAAGTTTTTGTACTTCCAGACTGCCGTCGCGAACTTTATCAGAAATTTCGCGGGCTAACTTAACACCCAAGTTTAAAGTGACATCGCGATCATGGCTTAGCATTTCGTGGAAATCCACCGTCGGCCAACGTTTTGTTGAAGCATAGAATTGATTCACAGTGTCCTCTAAGCTCATCAATTTTCTTGAATCAAACTCTTTTTGCAAAACTGCGCGCGAACCTGGTGTTAGGTTTCTCCAGAAGCCTTCTGGTGAAACCGACATCGCGTGGCGGACTAATTCTGACAGTGGTCCTTGTGGCACTGTCGCATCTGTCGGTGACTTTCCTACATTCGTGATAAAGGCATTCGCTGCCTGTGCGACCTCAGTCACGTTTAAGATTTTTAGGTCAAAGTTTTCAATGATCGAGCGTGGCACCGGACCGATGTTTGAAAAGAAGCCACGGAATTCTTTCACCAAAGCCATCATCTCTGGACTGTTCAGCATGGCGATTTCGGATTCGCTCAGACGCTTTTTTGCACGCTCTGCCGGCACCAGTTTTTCGATGGCGATCATTCGATCACACCATGACCACGTAGATTTTAAATTCCCCGTGAAGAATGGATACGAGTAAGCTTGGAACACAAACTGATTTAAAGCGATGTCAATTTCGCGATTTTCAGATGTAAAGCGTAAGTCTTTTAAGATCGTTTGCAGCTCTTGCACCTTTGCCATGTTGATTTCGCCGCGTTGACCAAGGCCTTTTGCTGTTTCCGCATTTAAACGAATGAAGGCTTCCATTGCGACGTTCAACTTATCGATGGTTTTAACCATTTCGTCACGTTGCGTGCCTTTGCGCATGCCTGTGTACAAGCGACCTTCAGGCAGCAGACGAGGCAAATGACCCAAACGATTCATAACCAGATCTTTAACATCTTGATAGCTGGCGCGATCGACTTCTTGACCGAAGAACATAATGACTGGATTTGCTTTATTTAAAGCCAGACGCACAACACGGCCAGGGCCTTGGATATTTTCAGGAAACTTAACATATTTTTTAAATGATAAATACCAACCCGCTTGCGGGAAATCCAAACCCTCTCGAATTGTGCCGACGATAGCGTCGATTTTACGACCGTGAAAAGGTGTCTGGTCGCGGAATGCTGTATAGGCGTGGCCGCGTTCTTCCACGGAAAGTTTTTGCAGCGACACATAGTTTTTACCAGTTAAGTCTGACAAAAGTTTCGCAACAGGTTCCGCATCACGCGGATAGGTGTGGATCACACCAGGCCCATGATTGTTGGTCATTGATAAAATATCTGGCCAAATTTCTTTTAAGCGCTCTAGGTTGACGCTGGATTGAGTCCCAGCTTCGTCGCGTTTAAATATTGTCGCGAATTTAAAACCGCGTTCTTCAGGCTTGTATTGAATAGGGGCTGAAGCGTTGATTTCACCGCGTTCCCAAGCGCGAGCATATTGATCTGCCATACGCATCCACTCTAAAGCAGTGTCCGAATCTTTATCTTGAACGGCTTTCTTTAGATGTTGTTGTGCCCAAACTCCCGGTTTATCAACAGCCGCCCAATAAACGCCGTCATAAAGTTCAGCGGTTCGTTGCGTGCGCGTGATCGGCGAAGCAGTAACACCTAAAATATCTAAGGCATCGGCGCGTACAGATCCTGCGCGATCTTGCTCTGCGATCTTAAGAGCGGCCTTCATAACGGAAGTGAAAGTTTCACCTGTTGCATTATGGGCTTCATCAACATGCAGTCCGCGAGTGCGGGCCATTAAAGACTCTTTGCTCGCCGCTTCTGGAGCTCGAGCTGCTAGAGTTGGATAACTTGTGAAAAGAACGACAGGAACTGGGGATTGATCCACGAATTCGATTAATTTTGCCGTGGTCATGCTTTCTGAAAGCTCACCACCCCATTGCACCAAACGGTATTTTGCGGGTCCTACTTCGGTGTGCAGTTGTGAACCGATATTACGAGACAGCTCTGCAGTTAAGTCGGGAGTTTTCGTAGCAACGACGATTAATTTTTTAGAGCCCATATTGCTTAACTGATCCACGATCGCATCGCCAAGCACGCGGGTTTTACCGCTGGCCGTTGGCGCAACAACCAAGAGTGAGCGCACTTTGGCGCGCAATTGTGGATCGGCATTGATTTCGCCACGCACGGCTTTGGCTTCAACTTGGGTTGGACGACTGAAAGTCGCTTGTCCATCATGTAATAAAGAAGCAATCGACATCACCGTCGAGCTAGAACTTGCGATGTACTTGTGCATAGCACTTCCCGCAATCAACGCATAAATAGATCCAGAAGAAATTGTATCCAACTGAGCCTTTGTTTTCATGGTCGCAGGAAGTTCCAGTAACTGATAAGAAGAAGAGCCCTCTGTCACCAAGCGGACCGGAGCCACAGCAGTGCGACCTTCCACCCAACGAACGACGATAGGAAATGCATCGCCCTCATGGTGAATGGTCAGCGTAGAATCATTCGTCTTAGTCATTTTAACAAAGGGACGGGAAGTTCCGCGGGCACCGACAACACGGGCAAACGGGCCTTCGACAAAAGCAATCATAGTTCCTGATAAGTCTGAAAGATCGACCTTAAGGGAATGCCCACGGGAGCGTTCGCGCATGGCGTCCGTAACTTTTTGCGCGAGTGTGCCGTCTTGTTGGCGCAAGCGTGCGATTTCTAAATTCAATTGATCTTGGACTTGAAGAGGTGGTTTTTTAGAACTGAACTCTTTTTCTAAAAGAGTCATGTCTTTGCGCGAACTATTCAGCGGTGTTGTTGGAGCCTGTTCAAAAAGTGCTAAGACCTGACTGCACTGAAGTTGTGCATGGGCTGGAGCGGCACCAAACAGCATAAGAGCTGCGGCAGCGAACGTTGCAAAATGAGACTTTTTAAATGGAGTGTATGTGTTTTTCATACTTTCAGTAAATGCAAAAGGTAAGCCTTAGTAATTCCGCTGGGTTATGTGTTTTTGAAAAGCCTAATTACATATTTGGGCACGCACCCGTTAGAAAACTGACTGGACAAAGATCCGCGTCTTAAAATGAGACACGGTTTGCGTGAAGTTCTATTTTGGAAATGCGCCCATTTATGCTACGTTTGGCCGCGATGAAAAGATGCGAACGATGTGGGAAAAGTTTTAATTGCACAAGCGATGCAAGTTGCGGATGTTTTTCCATTCCGAAGCTGCCTTCTTTGCCGTCACAATATAAAGACTGTCTGTGCAACGAGTGTCTTACAGACTTTAAAAATGCTTTGCCTGGTTTGCCCGTCGCTGGGGACTTGCTTGAGGGTGAAGATTTTTATTATGACCACGGACTTTTCGTCTTTACCAAAAGTTATCACTTAAAAAAAGGTTATTGCTGTGATAACGGTTGCAGGCATTGTCCGTATAAAGATTCCAACTAAGGTGCAAACATGAAAATCCGCGCAAGTCATATTCTGGTCCAACACCAATACGAAGCTGAAGATATTCTGCGTGCTTTGCAATCAGGAAAAACCTTTGAAGATATGGCAAAAAAATTTTCTAAATGCTCCTCTGCCAGCCAGGGTGGAGACCTTGGCGAGTTTGCGCGTGGACGAATGGATGAAGACTTTGAGGACCACGCCTTTAGTTTAAAGGTTGGACAGACGTCCTCGAAGCCGTTGCGTACAAAATTTGGCTATCACCTAATCAAAAGAACCGGATAAACTGCTAGACCTTCGGCATTGAAGATTACCAACGATACAAGTTTCTCAGGACCACTAATAATCGACATAGATTTTCTAAAAAATAATGAGAAGAATAATATGCACTACGCCAGGAGGATTCAATGCGTGTGATGTGGGGACTTTGTGTTCCTTTTATTTTCGGGACTTTATTAGCAACAACAGCGCAAGCTCAAGTTAAGGACAATTCGTTCTTGATCGAAGAAGCTTACAATCAAGAAGCAGGCGTTGTGCAGTTTATCCAAACGTATCAGTATTTGGACCCTGCTCACGAATGGGGCTATACATTTACTAACGAGATTCCAATCACTGATGAAACGCATCAGTTTTCCTATGTGATTCCGGTGATGAAGAAAAACGGCGCGACATCTGCCGACGATAAAACACAAATTGGTGATGTTCTTTTAAATTATCGCTATCAGTTGATGAATACGGATGTGATTTCAATAGCTCCGCGCCTGTCCTTGATTGTGCCTTCAGGGGATTACAAAAAAGGTTTCGGCAATGGCGTTGCAGCGGTGCAATTTAATCAAGCCGTATCGATCACGATCAACGAGCGTTGGACGAATCACTGGAATGCTGGATTTACCTATACGCCCAACGCAAAGAATGCGACAGGCGAAACGGCTTCTTTGTTTGGCTTTAACTTCGGCACAAGCATGATTTACAACGTGACACCAAAAACGAATTTACTGTGTGAATTCGTCATGAACAGCAATGAATCTGTGGCCAGCCAAGATGTCAAAAGCACTTCGTCGACATATTATGTTGTTCCGGGTATCCGCCATGCCTTTAAGGCCGGCGAGGAAACAGAAATTGTTCCAGGCATTGCTGCGCTTCTAGGTTTAGGGCCGTCGGCGGAAAATCATGAACGCGGAGTTTTCGTATACTTGTCGATTGAATCCAAACTTTGGTAACTGGTGATATATGAACCTGACTTTGAAGAAGCAACTGTGGTCGCTGTGCGGCGGTTTTCTTTTAGTTCTGGGCGCAGTGGGCTCTCTGTCGTTTTGGAATTCAAAGAAGCTTGCTGAAAAATTCGACAATGTTGCCGGCGTTCAGCTTCCAGCAGTTCGCAATATGACCTTGGCGGACATGATGCATGACGGGCTTCGCTCTGTTGTCTTGGCTTCTTTATTGGCCGCCGAAGGCAATGATGCAAATGAGCTCAGCGCCATAGCCAAAGAGGCTTCTGAAAAGTCAGATGATTTCAAAAAGTATCTCGCCAACTTGGAAGGGTTGCAGTTAAACGAAGATACAAAGAACGCCATTGTCGCAACTAAGCCCGAAATGGATCTTTATATTGAACAAACAAATCGCATCGTAAAGCTTGCGCAGACAGAAGGTTTTAAGGTGGCCAGTGCTGAGCTACCTAAATTCAACGAAAGCTTTAAAGCTCTCGAAGGAAAAATGGAATCTTTGGGCGAGCTTATTGAAAAAGATGCGGCGACAGCGCATGACTCGACGGGTTCCTTTCACATTTGGAACTTGGTGATGTCCATTGTGGGTTCGCTGTTCTGTTTGATATTTGGATCTTGGGTCACGGTTACGCTCACTCGGCGGATGACCAGTTTTTCCGAGCGTATCGAAAGCACTGGGCAGTCTTTGGGGAATACAAGTGATCAGTTAAATAAAGCCAGTCAGGATCTTGCCAATGGAGCCACGCAATCCGCAGCCTCCCTTGAAGAGACTGTGGCTTCCCTGGAAGAACTGTCCAGTATGGTCAAATTGAATTCGCAAAATGCCACCTCAGCGTCAGCTCTTTCCTCTGAAAGTTTTGAAGCTTCAAAGGCGGGCGCAGAATCTGTAAAAAAATTGATTGGTTCCATGGAGATAATAAAAAACTCCTCTGGAAAGATCGAAGAAGTCATTCAAGTTATCGATGACATTGCCTTTCAAACCAATCTTTTGGCTCTGAATGCCTCAGTGGAGGCGGCTCGCGCGGGTGAGCAGGG
>CAMLMF010000195.1 GCA_946480995.1 uncultured Bdellovibrio sp.
TGCAGACTCATCGGCTCCTGCATCAACTGATGTTTATACGTCGTGATCACCCAGTGAAATCCCCGACCATGGGTCCCGGCTGGCGTCGTGTTTCCCAACACAGAAGACGCATCCACATCCTCGGGGATACGATTTAAGTCTGCGGCATAGCGATGCCACTCTGTTTTGACATACGGAATGTGCAAACGCTGCAAAGACGGCTCATACAAAAAATCCACGTAACGATCCACGTCGCACATCAGGACTTCTTCGGGCAAAGTTTTTAGCCACGGTGTTTGCGGTGGCACTTTTTCACCTGAGTGGGGAATCGTCACAATCAAAGGAATGTCATTGCTGCTCATGCAAAATCTCCTGAGTTCATTGCAAAGAAGGGTCTCCTTCAACCTTGACCTCTTACATGGAAAAAGCAAGAATTTAGTAAAGGACTGTGAATATGACGGATGCTCCCAAGGCAAAAATTTATACACGCACTGGCGACAAGGGCACCACACGGTTGGTTGATGGGTCCTGTGTTGAAAAATTCAATCCTCGCGTCGAAGCTTATGGCTGCGTTGATGAATTAAACAGCTCTTTAGGTGTCGTCCGCGCCACCCTCCCTAATCACCCTGTTTTAATGGTTTTAGATCCAGTGCTTGAGAAAATACAAAATGAACTCTTCAATGTGGGCAGTCTTTTGGCCACTGAAAAAGATGAAGTTTTAAAAATGCTCCCGGCCTTAACAGAAGAGCACATTCGTTTCCTAGAAGTGCAAATCGACACACTGACCACGGAACTTCCGGAACTCAAGAATTTTATTTTACCCGCGGGTCATCCCGTAGCGGCCGCTTTGCACGTGTCGCGCACCAGCTGTCGCCGCAGCGAAAGGCGCTCTGCAGAGATCGCCGTGAAAGATGAACGCTACCTTTTACCACTGCAGTATTTAAATCGCTTGAGTGACTATCTTTTTGTCGCCGCGCGATGGACTAACATTAAAACCGGCCATGGCGATGTGCTGTGGAAGAAGTCTTAATGAAGTTAGAGATCGCAAAACCCGAAGACAGCAAAGCGCTGACGGAATTTTACAAAAGCTTTTCCGTCCATGGCCCCGTGCAGATGAAGATTGATCGCAATGGCGATTTCTTTGCGCCCTATTCGATTCAATCAGATCAACATTTGACCTATCAACTGCGCGATGACGAACAAAAACTAGAGGGCATGGCAAGCTTCGTGGTGCGTGACGTCTTATTGAACGGCAAAGTTCGCCCCGTGGCTTTTGGTCGCGATTTACGAATTTCTTCCAATCGCCGCGCGATCCTGCAGTGGTCGCAACATTTTTTGCCGGTGATGAATGAAGTCTTTCACACCTTTGGCTGCAAACATCTTTTTTCCGTCTTAAGCATGAGCGAAGTCCAGGCTCTAAATGCCTTTGTTCGGCCTCGCAATATGAAGCGACCATTGCCCCATTACCACATGTTCCGACGCTTCAATATGGTGACGGTGCATGGACGCATGCCGTGGGCTAAAAATCCCTTACCTCACCTCAGAATCCGCCGTGGCAATGACAGCAATGTCGATGCTTTGATTTACTACATCACGCAAAAATCCCATCAAAGAGATTTATCAACCGTGTGGGACGGGCAAAGTTTTTATGAAAAGCTCGAACGTTGGAAGGGTCTAAAGCTTGAAGACTTTCTGATCGCTTTTGATAAAAATGACAACGTCGTTGGCTGTGTCGCTCCGTGGTCCGCAGGCGGCATGCAAGAGTTTATTCCGATGGAGTACTCCTTACGCGCGCACAACTTCAGACAGTTTTTAAAATTTGGCAAGATGCTTGGCTGGACTCGCACACTGACAAAACCTTTTTCTCGTCTGAAAATCGAAGCGGGTTTGAATTTTAAGTATATGAATTTTTTGTTTGCCGATAATGGCGATATTTTCGAAAGCCTGCTGTGGAGAGCTTACGACGATGCCAACGACAATGAGTTCTTGCTATACAATCAAACTCGTTCGGAGTTTATCTATCGTCGCCCGCTAAGTTGGATTTCGGCAAAAATGCCGTTTGGGGTCTATTACTTGTCCATGCCGGACCAACAACTGCCAACCTTCTTGCATCCCGCCAACGAAAAATCAGTGGAAGTGGAACCGTTCTTTTCACTTTAACAGACGCTGAAAAATAATCTAATCAGCGGGATCATTGCTCCCTGAACTGAGCCATACAATTGACTGAAAAGCCGCAGCGTATTTATTCATATCGACA
Organism: uncultured Bdellovibrio sp.; assembly: GCA_946480995.1. The sequence continues at coordinate 2,237 of CAMLMF010000195.1, forward strand.
TCGATTCCCCCCTGTATGTCGTACAGAGGGCTTCCATTCAACTGACGAATATACAACCAGCCCCCGCGCGTGATCGGGGTGCGGCTGCCATCAATGCCACCAGCGACAAAGCGCAAGGTGCCGCCACCGTCATGGACCACGAAAAGCTCTTGGCGATTATTTACTAAGTTTGCAAAAGACTGATCAATGCGCTCACTGGATTGCGCCGCTGCATATTCACTGTCATTCAAAGCGCTGGCACGAGCGGGCTCTGCGCCAAATCGCAAAGCAAAGGCCGAGCGCGAGTACTGAGGAGCATAACCAGAAAGCATCAAAGACTTTGCCCCCGCGGGGATATAGATTTTAAATTCAGCCGCGTTTAACTTGTAACCAGTAAACTCGGGCAAAGACAATGAGCCCCCGCCTGGAAAAGCACAGCCACCCACGGAAAAACCAATCGCGCATCCTGAAATTCCCGTCGGTGCATACTGCTGCTTAAAGCCCGTGCGCAATTCAGCTCCATATTCGTAAGAGCCTGCAGGAGGAGGTGTCGCAATCTTTATTGCCGTTTGATGTAGCGAAATAAAACGCGATGAAGAATTCGTGGGTCCCGTCACCGTTGGGCTGGGACTTGGACTGGCCACAGGAGATGGCGAAGGAGACGGGTACGGATACGGCTCGTAGGTTCCGCTGCCGTCATTGCCCGTATTACCCGTGGACCCCGTTGAGCCCCCAGAGCCGTTGTTTGCACCCGTGCCCGTTTGTTGACTTGATTTTAAAGTGGAAGAAGCATCATAGGCTTGAAAGCCTTTGCCGCAGTTTTGAAAACTAAAAACCATCGGGGTTGAGATGACAAAAATCATGACGACGAAAGCGCGCGAAACACTATTATTCTTGGCCTTCATTAATGCACCCCTTAAGTAAACGTATCGGTCGAGGTCCAGCTTTTCTGAAGACTCAGAATGCTTAAAGCTTGCTTACTAAAACGTCACATTTTGAGACATTCGCGTGTCCGCACATTCACGGCTTGACCGTTTGTTTGAGTACATGAGAAAGGTACGCCATGAAAACACTGATAACTGCGTTAATGATCACTCTTTCTTCTTCTTTGAGCTCTGCCATGGCCCTTCCGGTCAATATCGAGTGCCGCGCTGGCCTTGTCGGCCTGGGTGACACAGTGAAGTTAACCAAAGTAAACAAGTACGGCACAACCGCTTTTTCTGGCACGGATGAGCACGTGCAATTTTGGGTTCTTGCCAAACCCGCAGAAATGAATATTGAAGTAAGTACGTTGCAACCCAACTACAGGTCGACGCAAGAAGGCCCCGCACTGATGCCAGGCCAAGCTTTCACACAGATTTTTCAATTGAATATTGCTGGTGCGAATACCGCATATTTTTTAAACTGCGAAGCCCACTAAAGGGCTTCTAGTTTTTATCACAAAAGCTGATAAAGTTTTTCACGTAACCGTTACTGGCCGAAGCGACAGAGCCCTCATGCTCTTGCGAGTTCGCAACCAAAGTATATCCTGCAGGGCAACTGGGCGCCGACGTGCAACCTTGCAATAAAGTTTCTGAGCCATTCCAGTAAAAAATCCCACCGCAACTGATTTTAATCTGTGTGCCCGCGGCCACCGTGCCTGAAGCACAAAGGTTTTTAAAATTTGTATTATACAGGAAGTTACCGCCCGAAGGTGTTGCTCCCGTTCGCTCAGTATAAGTGACAATACTTGTATAACCTACAGGACAACTAGGCGCTGACGTGCAACCCGACAAAGTCGTGTGGGCATTGCCACCCGTGGTGTACGCCATCTCGCCGCAACTTATATCCATGATTTTTGTAGGCGTGCTGACTGATGGAGTTTCCCATGTTGCTAAACCCGCAGCATCTGATGTTAAAACTTTTCCTAAACCCGGCGAGCCACCCGTGATCTTCACCTGTCCCGCAACTTCCAACTTCGCACCGGGAGTCGCTGTTCCAATCCCCACGTTGCCGCCTAAGCTCTGCAGCGAAACATCGCTATAGTTACCCGACGTTGCATCCAGACCACCATTCACGCGGACAGTTCCGCCAGCACCATTCGTCGCCGCCCCACCAAGAATGGTGACTTGTCCTCCGTCACCAGACGTTGAGCCACCCATTCCAGCGAAGATATTTACGTCTTCGCCAATCCCCAGAGAAGTCCCCGCTCCTCCCATAGTATTATTCGCAACGGGACGTCCCGGCATTTCACACATTTTTGGCGTCGCCACTGAGCACGACGAACATGTCACACTCGCCCCCCCTGCGCGAAACAGAGTGCCTGTCGTAGGCAACCATGGCGTCGGACATGTGCTTGCTTGGGTCCATATTCTTGCCCCAGCAGGAATACCACTTGCGACTGACGGAGACTCACAAAAACGAACACGCACACCCAGCTCCGAGACGGTTCTGCGCACAACCACATTGGCCAGCCCTGCCGTCACATAAACTGATCCACTCCACCCCGCGGGACAACCTTCCATTAACAAAAGACTTGTCGGAGGAATTAACGAATCCGCAGCGTTAACACAGGCTACAGCATTAATCGAAGTCATGCCTGCGCGGATAGGATCCCCTCCGCTCCAACCAGAAGGACAAGCCCCACCGAAAGCTATAACAGTGCCCGCCGGCACTAAGTGCTGCACCGTCCCTGTCGATGTTCCCGTACCACCCTTGGCAATCGTCAAAACTCCTGTGGCTTCTGTGGAACTTAAGTCAACGCTGCCTTTTGCTGCAAGCGTTCCAAGAGTTGGCTTGTTAATTAAGTCGGCATAGTCACCACTTGTCGCAGCTGTTGCCAACGTTGGAAAATCCGTGATTTGTGATTTCGTAATTGCGATGTCTTCACAAGTAAAACTATCGGACACTGCCGACCAACGCAAAGATCTTGCCGCAGTACAGGTCGGCGGATTGACGGCTTCCCAACGACTTAACGTTGAATTCCACGTCAGCAAACCATCCGTCGGAGCCGCTGCAGCGACGGCACTGCCTTGGATTTTTTCAACTTTGTTTGTGCCAATTGCACCGGTTACGTCACCCGCAAGTGTACCGGCACCACCAGACACTGTCGCCCAAGTTCCGTCACCACGCAGATAAGTTGTACCGTCCGCCGTGCCCGTGGGTGAGATCGTCGCTAAAGTTCCAAGACCTAAATTTGTTCGGGCTCCTGAAGCATTGGCAGAGCCCGTACCACCATTAGCAACAGGCACCACCCCTGTTACGGAAGTTGCTGTTGTGGCCGTCGCCGCGTTCCCCGTAATACTCACGCCTAACGAAGTGCCGCCGGCATTTGAATTATTCAGCAAAGCATCTAATTTGGTAAAACGATCGAAAATACTTTCGACATTTACTTGGTTCAGGTTTTTTGCGTTGTTCTTTTGAATGAAATCTAAATCCGACTTGCCATT
>CAMLMF010000196.1 GCA_946480995.1 uncultured Bdellovibrio sp.
TCCTAAGTCAGTACCGGCACTTCTTTTAAAACTTCAGCGAGCGCCTTAAAGGCTGCTTCATTTTCGTGTTCAAGTCCCACACTCAAGCGCAATTGTGTTTTGAAACCATAATTTAACAATGGTCGCAAAATAATCCCTCGACGCAATAAAGCTTCGTTCACCTTTACGGCGTCACGGAGGGTGTCAAACATGACAAAATTCCCCTGAGATGGAATGTACGGCAGGCCTAATTCTTCTAACTTCTTGTAACAGTAATCAAGCCCTTTCCAACAGATCTGCTGCGAACGCTCAATAAATTCTTTATCTTGCACAGCCGCATTTGCAGCTACTTGCGCTAAATCGTTGACATTAAAAGGTTTGCGCACCCGGTTATAAACTTCCACGGTCTCTGCCGGCGCAATCATAACACCCAAGCGGAAACCCGCCATTCCATAGATCTTCGAAAAGGTGCGAAGAACTATCAGATTCTTGTATTTCGCAATATAATTTTGTGCCGAAGCGTAAGACGGATCTCGCACATATTCATTGTAAGCTTCGTCAAAAACCACCATGACGTCATCGCGATTCCCGACTTTTTCTAAGAAGGCCTCAAGCTCTGCCTTCGGCACAAAAGTCCCTGTGGGATTGTTCGGATTCGATACGAAAATTAAGCGGATTTTTTTCTCTGGATGACTTAAAAAATAATCGGCAATCGCAGGCAAATCAAAAATGTAACCAGGCTTCATCGGAATCTTATGAATCACCGCACGATTCGCCGGGGCGCTGACTTCATAGGCGTTGAAGGCCGCCACAGAGGTCAAAACGCCGTCTCCGGGCTCACAGTAAATGCGATTTAACATGTCGATCAATTCATCACTGCCATTACCAATGGCTAACTGTTTTGTCGGAAAGCCCCATTCTTTTGACAGCGTTTGCAAAAGCTCATAGTGCGAAGGATCTGGATAGAGGTTTTGATGATCCAAAGCTTGCTTAACTGCAGCCATGGCTTTCGGCGAAGTACCTAAAGGATTTTCATTACTTGCAAGCTTATACACGGTCTTTAAACCGTATTCGCGCTGAGTTTCTGAAATGGGCTTACCGGGCTTGTACGGAACCAGGTTTAGGATTTCGGGAGAAATCTTCACTTTAGAATCCTTTGCTTAGAGAGATTATTTTGATATACCTGTCCGTCTAGCTTTAACATATTCCAGCGTATTTTCAATAGAGAGAGCGTTTAAAAATGCACAAGAGTTTTGTATTGGGTGTCAGTGTCGGAGAATCATTTGCCGAATACACCCTTCTGTCCAATTCGCAACCCGTGGCGCAAAAGCGTGTCTATTTACTGCGTGAAAATTTAAAACAATCTCTGTTGCAATTTTTGACCGAACACAGTCAAAGCAAACCCACGCAAGCTTTCGTCAGTTTGCGATTGCCAAAAAAACTTTTGAATTACAACTTAAGTGGCGCGGTCGCACATATCACCACTGAAGGTTTTGAACACTGGTTGCAACTGTGTGAAAAAGGCGATGGTTTGACCAGCAAAGATTTATTGTTTTCGTTGCGCGAAAGAATCTTAGCTGACGGCACCGTTGAAGTTCCTTTGCAAACGGAAGAGTTAGATCCGATCGTCGCCAAGCTTGAACTTATGTCGTGCAAAAAAGTCTGTTTGCATTTCTTGCATTCAGCCGCGCACCCGACACATTTGAATTTAGCCAAAACTTATCTTCAAGAAAAAGGATTGGAAGTTTTCACGCCGGAAAATTCGGACTCTCCAGCGGAAGCTTTACGCTGGAAGCGCAACGCTTTAAATGCGACGATCTCCAACGTCCTTGCCGATCGCAAAGACGAAGTTATCAAAGCCCTGGAAGGTCTTTTACCGGAAGACGATATCCACTTCGTCAACTCTGAAGGAAAGCTCTTTAAAAATGCTGTGTCTCAAAATATCGGCAGTCAGTTCGCGGCCTCAACAGCCTTGGGTCTACACTTGGGGGCGCCGGAAAAAGCGGACGTGTTGTATCTGGGCTTTGAAAGTTTCGTTTTGATTTCCAGCCACGCATGGACACAGACCTGGGAAAGCCCGTGGGGTAAGGTTGAAGTTCCGCATTTAAGCACGAAAGAACTTTCTATTCAGCCGACTCTGGGTATTGCTTTGAACGTGTTTCAACGTTTTGATTTTTCCAACACACAAGAAGGCTGGGAGCCCGGTCCGATGTTTTTGGGTCGCGGGCAGAAGCCGTGCCTGCTGGATTTGTGGTCAGAAAATACCAAGCTTAATAAACTGCAAGCCTTGGAAGACCGCAGCTCTGCGCAAGGCATTCAACGCTTTAAAAATTCTTTGGTGGCGATTGCCAAAACCAGCAGCGCCCGAGACATGGACTTAGGTGTTCTAACAAAAGAAATGCAAAGTCTGACCTTGCAACGTTTAGCCATGGAAGCATGTCTGTTGCGTCAGTCGGAAAAAATGATCGTGGCGGGGCCATTGGCATCTGTTTTTGCCAATGCCTTCAAAAAAGATCCACACACCAAAGTGCATGGCAGCGAATTCAGCGAATCTGAAGCCACCGCCTTGTTCGGCATGAAAGCATTGCAGGAGTCCGTATGAATTATCAAGTAGAGCTCTTTCAATCTCTGTTAAATAACTTTTTAAAAGGCGAAGAAGCCTTGATGACTCTTGAAGGCGACGTTCTTGCTGTGCGTGGCACATCTCCTGTGACCTATGGAACACTGACCACAGCCGCAACAACCGTCAGTAAATATCTAAAACTGCAAGAAGGCGACATCGCTCTTTTGAATGATCCTTACTCTGGCGGCAGTTTGCTTTCAGAAATGACTTTCGTTATGGCCATTTCTGAAGATTTACTGTGGGTCGTGCGTCGCTCGTTAGGACACACGGTGAAATTTGCAAAGTCTGTGGAAGAAGAAGGCTTACGTATTCCACCAATGCCTTTACGCCAAAAAGGTGCGATCAACGAAATGATCTTAAGTGCGATGCAGGCTCATCCGGCCTGCCCTGCGAACTTTGTTCCGTGGTTGAAAGAGCAAGTTCAAGATTTAACCTTCAAAGCTAAAAAACTGCACGAAGCCATTGAGTACACTGGCTTTACCATCACCAGTGAATTGATCGAAGAGTACTTAAAGTTGTGCAAACGTTTTGCCACGCAAAGAATCAGCGAACGCGCTTCGGGCGAAACTCGTGTTGATGTTGTTTTAGATAGCGGTGAATTGTTACGCGTAAATATGGAAATCCACGACGGCAAAATCGCGTTGGATTTCGGTGGCACGACCGCAGCTAAAACCGTTTCTTTGACCGAGTCGGCAACTTACGGCACTTGTTTTTATGTTCTTAGCCGCTTTTACGGTTTTGACCATATCGCAAGTTCAGGTTCCTTTTCGATCTTGCAAATCACTAAGCCCGCAGGCTGTTGGTTGATTGGCAAATACCCTGCACCCACTTACAAGGGCATGACTTGCGGAGTGGCCGCTTTGACCACGGCTTTAGAATTGGCACTAGCGCAAATTCATCAAAAGCACGAAGCGTCGGTGACAAGTCACTGCGCTTTAAATTTCGATCTGCAATACCAAGAAAAACGCGCACACCTCACATTGCCCGGCGGCTCTGGCGCCACTGGCGAAAGCGAAGGTGAAACGGCGCGCTTGTCTGGCATTTCCGTGGAACAATTAGAACGCGATTTTCCGGTGAAAGTTTTGCGTGTAGATGCGCGCAATTCTTCGGGTGGAAAAGGCAAGTACAACGGGGGTCGAGGTTTAATCATTAAACTGCAAGCCCGCGACGAATTCCAAGGGGCTTGGATGACAGATTTAACTTTGCATCGTCCACGCTTACCAAAAAACTGTTCCCATGGCGACGCATGTGAGGTTTCCTTGGAACAGCAAGGTCAGCAAAAATCTTTGCCCGTCTTAGGACAACAAAAATTTCTAAAGGGTGATATTTTAAGTCTGTGCTCCGGCTCTGGCGGAGGCTTCGGCAAAGAGAAAACTCCGGAAGCATAAGGGCGCTAAGGCACCTAAAGAGTAAAGACTTTAAATTCTGCTCTAAGATCCGACACTGCAAAAAAACATTGAATAATATTTTGTTTTGTAAACAAAATGTTCTCCATGCAGACGTTGTCGGATCTTATACCTTTCCATCTTTCTCCGAAAGCAGAAGGTTCTTTAAAGAATCGGTGCTACACCTTGTGGCTCGACGTTTGGCAATCCACTTTTCAAGAACTCAATGTCGAAAAGAATTTATCCGCTGATGATTTCTTAGACCGGCATATATATGGCTTAAAAACTTTTGAAGGCGATGTCTGTGGCTTCATGCTGATTCGCAGCTTTACCAGCAATGCTCTGAACCTTGAGCACTCTTATTTCGCAAACTATCCTGCGACACTAAAAACAGAATTAGCAAAAATGGAAGAGCACATCCAGGTCATTAGCTATATGACCATCGCTTCTGGATGGCGCAAAAATAACACTGACTTACCTTTGTCGGAAATACTTATGGGTCTTTGCGTTCTACACTTCATCAACAGTGATGCGAAAAAACTTTGGGGATATTTCCGCAACAACCGCAAGACTCAGGATATTTTTTATCGGCATGGTGGTGTTTCCACCATTAAAAATCACTTCGCCTATAACGTCTTAGTCGACATCAGTTATATGGATCAAAAGACGGCACAACTTTCCTCGTGGAATGATTGCAAAATACAAACTTTGAAATTTTGGACACAACTTAAACAAGGAGAAAAGAATGAACAACCCTATGAACGACAACTTGGCCTTTCAACGCCTGAGCGAACAGTTTGACAAGATGCCCTGGCACAAAATCGGTTTTTACCAAAACTGGCTTATGCAAAGCTATTTCTATACTTCGCATTCAACACGCATGCTGGCTTTAGCTGCGGGATGGACAGAAACAGATGAAACAAGTTATTACCGACGCTCGTTGAGCCACATCCGCGAAGAACAAGGTCACGATATGATGGCTTTGAAAGATGCTGCGAACTTGGGGTGTGAAACCACTAAAGTCCTAGAGCTTGGTTCGACACGCGCCCTGTGGGAGCCGCAGTTTTATAAAATTCAAAGAAATCCACTAAGTCTTTTGGGTTACATTCTTTGTCTAGAGATGCTCGCGGTGAAGCACTTTCCAGAATTACTAAAAAGACTTCGCGAAAACTTTCCGGAAAGTCGCCACGACTTTGTGAGAGTGCACGCAGAAGATGATCCAGAGCACGTTGAAGAAGCCCTAAAACAAATTGATGCTTGCACCCAGGAAGAGCGCCTCATTATTCTTAAAAACTTTGAACAAACAGCGGATCTTTATCGCTTTATGCTCAACGAAACAGAGGCTTTGCTAAGCTATCAGTCTGCTCCACTAGCCGCTGGCCATTCAAAAATATATTCAACTCTTAAAGTCGAGGCCCACCCGACCGCAGTTCCCGTAGCATTGTAAACGGGAGCAAGCCAGCCCATATGCATCTCAAAGGTTCGTCGATTGGGATGCAGGGACTCAACTAAATCGTGCGGCGGAATTCCCCATGGCTGGGTGATTCCGCCCTCGACCACTTCAATAGCTCTGCGAATAAGAGTGTGCTGAATGTCCGATTCACGCCAAAAAAGTTTTTGAAATGGAATCGTACTCATCTGTTC
>CAMLMF010000197.1 GCA_946480995.1 uncultured Bdellovibrio sp.
ACGGTTGGCAGCATTCCAAGAATAGCGATACCGGCGCCACCAATACTTAAAGCCGTGGTCCATCCTGTCACTAGGAATACAAAGATCAGAATTCCCGGAATGAACAAGACGATAAAGTTAAACGGTGCAATCACTAACAAACGACCGATAACGTTGATCGCCAGGCCCCATTGAAATTGGTGAGCTGGATTATTCACATCCGTGATCAAGTCTTCCGCGCGATAAGCTTTGGCAATTGTTGACGGGAAGCCCAAGCCCAGAGCGATATTTTCTTCGGATTTCCCTTTGGCCAAACCGTGCGTGAAATGCTCTTCATAGTCGGCCAAAATTTCGTCAGTGTTCTTGACGTTATTCTTTTCAAGCTCGGCTTTCAAAGTTTTTAGAAACTCTTGTTTCGTCATGTGATTTCCTTGCCAATTAATACTTCGATTTGTTGATTGAACTCGGTCCACTGCTTGAACTGGTCTTTTTGAAACTCTTTACCCAGCTTCGTCATGCGATAGTATTTTCGCGGCGGTCCTTCTGACGATTCTTGCAGATAAGTTTCAAAATACTTTTCCTCGGTCAGGCGTCTTAGGATCGGGTAGAGAGTTCCTTCAGAGATTTCTAAAACTTTCGAGATCTCTTCCACCAGTTCGTAGCCGTAATAATCCTTACGCCCAATCAAGGTCAGTACGCAGAGTTCAAGCACACCTTTTTTAAATTGTGCATTCATGAGCTGCCCAACCTTTCGGTACTAAACTATGCTAGGTACTGTGTAATGTAAAGTACTAAGTGGCGCATGGTACTGAGGTCTGTTTTATTAGGTAAGTATTCGAAATAAAAAGGAAAAGCTTGATCAAGAGGGCAAAATACAACGCGGCGCTAGAGAAAAAGAACCGGGGTACTTTGCCTTTAAAAGTAATTATAAAGCGACATTGATCGTGCGTTCGTGTGTTTGCAGCATTTGCTCAAAGCTTGATTGGTTTGCTTTGCGAGCGGCGTCCTTAGTTGCTAAAGCGAGAGCTTTCTCTTTATCTTCTTCGCTCATAGTCGCTGTTAAGTTCTTATTTTCGAAAGTCATAAAGCGAGTCTTGTCGACCGGAATAACTAGATAAGGCACTTTGATTGCGCTCGCGTCCTCGCTGACATCCGTCAGTCCCAAATATTGGGGGGCGTGAATGATAAACAGTCGAGCCGCAAGAGCCGCCAAAGGACCCAGGGCCGCAGACGGTTCCGGATTGCGATGTAATGAGCTGTGAACATAGATAACGGGTTGGCGATTGATATCTCGGGTCGCTGAACGAAACTCGGCGATATTTGCGATATCAGAAGCGGCCCAGACATTTAAATGCAAAAGCGCCATGCGCAGAAGTTCTTTTGGAATGCCGTGAAAATCAGAGTCCGGAATTTCATTGAGGAACTTCAGACCTTCCATTTTAAAGCGCAGATCGCTTAAGTCGCCGCCGCCACCGACGCCCACCGAACCTCCGCCGCCGCTGCGAGAAGCGCTGGCTCTTTTGTTTTCCAAGAATTTTCCCCAATCCACAAGAGTCGCAGGGGGTGCCGTCAGATCGCGAGTAAAGACTTCGGCAGTAATTTCATAGTTTCGATCAGCATTAAAGCCAAAGCCCAGTATTTCATGCAGAGCAAGTTTTCGTAGTTGTGCATCGTCCACATTCTTACAGTCTTTATTTAAATAGATATGACCCTTGTATTGGATTCGTGAAATGTCAGGCTGCCAGAGAGCGCAGTTTCGATTGCCGACTTTAAAAGTCAAGTTCGGGTAGTGAACAAGAGGCACTTCCAAAGCGACCTTTTTTATATCCGCCAAGGGAATATTTTGCAGATGTTGAACGCCTTCAGATTCTAATTGCAAAATAACTGTCATCGCAGCGTCGCGAAAGCGCGCAGTCACTTCGTTCTGTTGCGCCAGTGCGGCCGAAGTAAATGCAATGAACAGAACAAAAGGCAGCATCAAGAATTTCATTTCTTTTCCTTTGCGACAGCCTTTAACGGGATCATCTGCATATTGCACTGATAGACTTCGCTGCAAGTGCCATCAGAAAGGGTGTGAGACAACTGCGCCATGAAATCCGCGATCATTTGCTTCGCGGTTTCAAGGTTTTCGGGGTTTACAGCCACTGAAAAGCCAGTGATCAAACGTTTTTGGAAATCTTCAGCCGCCGTCTTATTTAACTCTTGGTAGGACTTCTGAATCATCTGACGATGAAAGTCGCGCACTTCTGACTTTGAAGTTGTGGTTGGGAAGTAAGAATGCGCATCGATCTTTTTCCAAGTGTTATCGGCGTTTTTTGTAATCAGACCGAATTTCTCCAGATTCAAAAGACTGTTTTGTACTTGGCGTACAGAGATATCAAAGTACTTCGCAATTTCTTCGGCCGAGGATTTTAACTTATGACAAGTTAAGTAGGTCAAAATAGGCATATTGAACCAGTCGCGCAGTAATTCAAATTTTTCCGTGCTTTCAACTTGGTAATTCTTCATTTTGTCAGTCTCCATCACGCGTGGTGCGGAGACTCGTTTCAGCTGATCTTCAGATATGGTATCCAAAGCTAAAGCCTTCAAAAAAGACGATTGCTGGGAAATATCCATATCCAAAATTTGGAAAATGCGCTTTGCGCGAGGTTGGGGCAGGGTCTTCTTGCCTGTCAAAATTTTTGTCACGAAGACCGGGCTTACGCCAAGGTCGCGAGCCAGAGCCCTTTGGGAATAGGCTTTATTCTTCCTCTTCTTCAAGAGAAAGGCCCTCTGCAAGATCTCGCCGGATTTAAATGTTTTCCCATTAAGCATACTAAATCACTATCCAATATTTGTGCCATTCGCTGTCTCATTTTTAGACATTTCAAAATTTCACGTTACCCAGTCAGGGTCACACTCAGTGTGAAGCCTTAGCAGTTTTTTTGTGGACCTACTTTATAAAGGGTCCATGCAGATCCGGAATAGTTCTGGATTAAAAACAAAAAACTGAAGGAGTTCGTTATGAAAATGTTTAAGGTCATCTTGGTTGCGGCAGTGCTGGTTGTTTCTGGAAGTGCTTTTGCTCAGACTGGTTTAAAGGGGGCAGATGCATTGCGTGCGGCTCAAGAAAGCAATGCGTTTCTTTTGCAAGCACTGCGTGAAACCAAAGCTAAAAGTCTGTCTTCTTACCGCCGTGATTGCGATGAAGAACCGGATAAAGGCAACTGCGTCCCTAAGTGTAATATCCGTGCCTCTGATGGCGACTGTCTTTCTTATGGAGCGGACGTGTGCGGCGTTGGTGTTGTGTGTGTTGAGTCTTGTAACATTCGCGCGTCTGACGGTGATTGTTTAAGCTATGGTCCGGATAAATGTTTCTAGCAATTAGGCAAAAAAAAGCCACTCTTAAGAGTGGCTTTTTGATTTCCCTTAAACCTCGTGGGCCAGCGGGCGGCGTGGAGCTCGGAAGTAAGTTCTTGGCGAAAGTTCCAAGAGGTCTGCCAGTTGTTCCATGTACACGCACGCATAGCGATCAAGCTGATAGGCGAAATAACTTTCTTCGTTCCCCGCACGCATCAATTGACCCCAGTTAGAGTTGTACATTGATTGCTGCTTTTTGATCAGCTGACTGATTTGCGTGTCGATTTCTGAAATCGCTTTTTGCAATACTTCAATCTGCTGTTCCGAGTTCGTACCAGTCTTTTCAATTCTTTGAGTCATGATCTCGGTCAGTTCGTCTTCCAAAGGCTCTTTCTTTTTCATCAGAAGTTCAATTTCCTGATTAGTAGGTTCGGCCTTTTTGTTGTTTTCAACTTCGACGTCCAGCTCTTCAATGACCATCGCCGTGCGCCAGTTACAGTCTTTTTTAAGACGTAAGATGTCGCCATAAATATGGTCCCCGATGTACAGGATGTCATCGCCATCCAAGCCTAGGTCGGCCGTGAACTTCTTGGCATTTCCGCCCTGATAAATACCCGGAGTCAATTTACCTTCCATATTTGTCATGGAACCATCTTCTGGATTCACACGCAGATATTTTTGGCTTTCGTAAAAGAACTTCGGTTTTGAAGCAAAGGTGATCACGAATTCAAACAGATCTTGCCAAGACTTGTGCTCTTTTAAGAATGGTTGAATCGCGTAATCCAATAACAATTTGGTGTAATGGAAATCCGAGTTCGTCAAAACAAAGATTTTCTTGCCATGACGACGGAATTTTTCCAAACCGGCAACCAATTGAGGATCTTTGATAATGAAATGCTCAAGATTCTTTTTTACGACTTCTTTTAATGAGCCGTCGCGATGCGCTTCATCTAAAGCATCTAAAACGTCGTCAGCAATTTGCGAGTACTCTGGGTACTTGTTGCCCAAATCCGTGTCTTTAAGTTCTACGATCTGTGCGATCAAGTTTGCCAATGAAATTGAAAACGAAGTATCCACAGCCAAATAGTCTGAATTCGATAAGTCGATGTAAGTTGATTTGTACAGCTTCTGATGGCTTTTGAAATCCAAAGGTTTCAAACCATGATAGGAAGCGCGAATCGCTGTGTAACGATTCAATTTCAAAAGATTGCCCATTTTGCGATCGATCACCAAGCCACGAATGGCATAGTTATAATCAAACGTCAGCTTGCGCAAAGTTTCAGGGTAGCCGCGTTTGACTAATTTATCGATCATCGTCGTGTGCGACAGACGTTCAAAGTTTTCGCTGTTATAGCGCACCAACGTATGATCCATATCGACGCCGATATAGCGGATTTTTTTTAAATTCAAAGTTCTGTTAACAAATACTTTTCCAGTCATATTTTATCTTTCAACGGGAAGTTGCAGATCGTTCCAAAGCAACATTCCACCTTTCATATTGTATACGTGAGTCCATCCATTCATCAGCGCATAAGCAGCAGCATTGGCAGAGCGAGCCCCGCTGCGGCAAACAAAAACAATCGTCTGATCTTTGGGAAGTGTGTTGAGCTGTTCCGGAAGAGTGTTCAGAACCAAAAGCTCTGAACCTGCGATATGTCCTAACTCACCCACGAACTCTTCGGGTTGGCGAACATCAATCATCTTAACTTTGGAGCTAACCTTGTGCAGTTCATCAGGAGCAATATCGAACACACCCTCATACTGAGGATTTGCAGTTTTAGATTCAAAGTTTACTAAGCTTACAGTCACAGGGCCTCCGGGCGCACCATTGCGGAACCTATGAACATAACATCAGCGCGCCGCCGCAGCAAGATTAACTGCTGCGAGGCGCGGCGGAGCTACCAGATTTGAATACGCTCACTTTGAGGCAGGGTCATTTTATCACCTTCTTTGCACTGGAACGTCTCTGCAAAGGCCGGCTGGTGCTTCACTTGCTCGTTAATGCGCGCAGGACCTAAAGAGTGGGGATCCGTTTTCTTTAAAAGCTCTTTAAAGTCCGGGCGAGTCACTTCACACCACAGACGTCCATAGGCAACGAAGAAGTCTTTTTTGTCAGACAGTTTTCCTTCACCCTTGGGGAAAGCCGCGTTGTAAGCGAATGTGAGGCCGACGAGGTCTGCCACGTTTTCGCCCAAAGTCAGTTTTCCGTCGTGACCAATGCGGTTGAATTGCTCAATCATTTTTTGACCGCGCAAATTGAATTCCATCACATCTTTGGTGGTCATCCACTGT
>CAMLMF010000198.1 GCA_946480995.1 uncultured Bdellovibrio sp.
CTGCGTTGTATCGGTGCGACCACTTTAGATGAATATCGCAAGTACATCGAAAAGGATGCGGCCCTTGAGCGTCGTTTCCAAACAGTGATGGTCGAAGAGCCCAGTGTGGAAGATGCCATCACAATTTTGCGCGGTCTTAAAGAAAAATACGAAGTCCATCATGGGATCCGCATTACTGACAGCGCATTGGTGTCGGCGGTTAAACTGTCACATCGTTATATCACCAATCGTTTCTTGCCGGACAAAGCTATCGACTTGATCGACGAGGCGGCAAGTAAGTTGGGTATTGAAACACGTTCCGTACCTGAAGAGGTCGATAAAATTGAGCGTGAACTGATGCAGTTGCGTATCGAAAAAGAAGCCTTGAAGAAAGAAAAAGACGAAGGCACCAAGGAACGTTTGGCCGTGATTGAAAAAGAAATTACGGACTTAAATGCGCGCAATCAACTTTTACGTGAGCAGTGGGAGTTTGAAAAAGGCGGCATTGATCAAATTAAGAAATTAAAGGCTGATATCGAAGATCTTAAAGTCGCGGTGGCTAAAGCCGAACGCGAAGGAGATCTGGGCAAAGCGGCCGAGCTAAAATACGGCAAACTTCCCGATGCAGAAAAGAAAATGAAAATGCTGGAAGAGCGAGGCAAAGAACAAACCGCTTCGCAAAGCCGTATGTTGAAAGAGGAAGTTGGTCCCGAAGATGTCGCCGAAGTGGTTGCGAAGTGGACGGGGGTGCCCGTTAGTAAAATGCTTGAAAGCGAAACACAAAAGCTTTTGCATATGGAAGACACTTTAAAAAACCGCGTCGTGGGACAGGATCACGCTTTGACTGTGGTCGCCGATGCCATCCGCCGTGCGCGAGCTGAAATTTCAGATCCGAATCGTCCGATTGGCACCTTTATGTTCTTAGGACCAACGGGTGTTGGTAAAACGGAAACTGTGAAAGCGTTAGCCGAATTCTTATTCGACGACGAACAAGCGGTCGTGCGCATTGATATGAGTGAGTACATGGAAAAGCATGCCGTGTCTCGCTTGATTGGCGCGCCTCCGGGCTATGTGGGCTATGAAGAGGGCGGGCAGTTGACTGAATCCGTCCGTCGCCGTCCGTACAGTGTTGTCTTGCTGGATGAAGTTGAAAAAGCGCATCCTGATGTTTTCAATATCTTGTTGCAGGTCTTAGACGATGGTCGTTTAACTGATGGTCAAGGTCGTACGGTGGATTTTAAAAACACAGTGTTGATCATGACTTCAAACGTTGGATCGCAGTCGATCTTGGATACTGGCATGTCGGAAAATAAAAAACGTGACGCTGTCATGGAAGCTTTACGTGAACGTTTCCGTCCGGAGTTCTTAAACCGTATCGATGAAGTTGTGATGTTTAACTCTTTAGGCGAAGGCCAGATCGCTGGCATCGTGAAGGTGCAGTTGGATCTTGTGGCGCAACGCTTGAAAGCAAAAAGAATCAGCATCGATTTTTCGCCAGAGGCCGTGGCCTTTTTGGCGAAAAAAGGATACGACCCGATTTATGGCGCCCGCCCGCTAAAACGTGTTATCCAAACAGAGTTGCTGAACCCATTGTCGAAAGAAATTATTTCTGGAAAGGTGAAAGCCGGAGACGTGGTGAAGGTTCAGGGAACAGGCAAGGGACTGAGTTTTTAATTTAAGGAAGAGCTTTGAGATTTTCTATAAGCTCTTGCATGGAAGTCAGGACCTTGCACTGCCTCTGCAGTGATACCGAAAAATTAAAAGTATTACGGCCTGCCAGCAGTAAAGAAACGCTGCTTGGCAGGTTCCGATCCAGAAAATTCACATAACTAAAGAGGCTGGTTTTTGCGCCTTCTTTTTCAGAAACTGTACTAGCTAAAAGAATATGGCTTGCGCCAAAACGCAGTGCCGTTTCGCAAAGGTCTTTCTTGGGACTGCTAGGGCCTAAAAAAAGAGTTTGCATGCCATAGTGAGAACATAAGGCTGAAGAAATAACTAGTCCCATATCATGCAAGTCACCGTCGGGTGTCGTTAAAACAAATTTTGATCGAACATTTTTTTTTCGCTTTGAATTGTGCTTACTTAAAATAAGTTGTTCTTTGATCAAGGCTGAAAGTATGTGCTCTTGAGCCAAGGAAAACTGTCCTTGGCCAACCTGTAGATTCATTTGCTGAATCGTGGGCAGAATAAAATCCATTATGTATGTGGTTAAGTCGAGCTCTTGTCTTTTTTTCTGTAGGAAATTTTTCACCTGCTCCCAGGCGAAAAGGTGAACTTGATTCATCAAAGTTTGTACATGTTTTGAAGCGGGCCGCGATGAGATTTTTTGCGGTGTTGTGGGAGCGGGGCTTAAGGCCAACTTTTCAAGATCCTTAACAGACAAGTGAGCAATCTCGCCAATGCGATGCTTCTTTTCTGCGAGCTCTTTGAGCAGGCGAGCTTTTTCTAGATCCGCTAGAGAATACTGTCTTCGCCCTGTTTTGGTTCTTTGGGGTTCAAAGGCGCTATAGCGATTTTCCCAACCGCGCAACGTGAACTCGGAAACTCCGGTCAGTTCAATAACCTGTCTAATTGTGAAGAATTCTTTTTTTGTGTGGGCCATTTTTTAAAAGGTTAACCTTGCCTGTATTATTTGTATAGAAAATTCTATACAATGTCATCAATGTGACCTAGAACCTTCTCCCTAAGAGGTGATTTTATGAAAGTAGCTGTCATCGGAGCTGGAATTAGTGGACTGGGAGCTGCCTGGATTTTGAGTCAAAAGCATGAAGTGCATCTTTTTGAGTCAGAGTCCCGTTTGGGTGGCCATGCTAATACGGTCGTGGTTAACGAGGACGGCGGCGCAAAGATTCCCGTCGATACGGGTTTTTTAGTTTATAACGAGCTCACCTATCCGCACCTCAAATCTTTCTTTAAAGAACTTAATGTGGAAACTCATGCATCAGACATGTCTTTGGCGATTCGTTCTGAACACAAAGGGCTTGAGTGGGCAGGCACTAATCTGAACACCGTTTTTGCGCAAAAAAGAAATTTGTTGCGGCCACAGTTCTTAAAGATGCTTGCGGATATTTTGCGTTTTGACAAAGAATCCACGGAAAACCTGCTGCTGGCACAAAAGCATCAGTGGTCATTGGGACAACTTCTAGATTTTCGTCGTTATGGCGTAAGCTTCCGTCAAGATTACCTGTTGCCAATTGGTGCGGCGATCTGGTCGACGCCCGAGGTTCGCATGGAAGACTTTCCGGCTGAAACCTTCATTCAGTTTTTTATTAATCACCGACTTTTGCAAATTAACGATCGACCTCAGTGGCGCACGGTTAAAAACGGGTCTGTGGAATACGTCAAAAAAGTGGCGGCAAAGATTCCATTTATTCATGTTGGCAGCCCGGTCCACTCCGTCGAACGCATCGATGGAGGAGTTCAGGTTCAAGTCGGTGGAGAAAGTCTGAAATTTGACAAAGTGGTTTTTGCCACCCATGCCCCGATCACCTTGAAAATCTTAAAGACTCAGAATATTCAAGAAAGAGACATTCTTGCTGCGATCGGAACTCGTGGGAACAAGACGTTGCTTCATCGGGACGAGGGTTTGATGCCGCAAATAAAAAAATGCTGGTCCTCATGGAATGTCTATAGCTCGGCGAGCTATCGTGAGGTTTCCGATGTCTCTTTGACGTATTATATTAATAAGCTGCAACCACTTGCGACGCAGACGAATTACTTTGTCAGTCTAAATCCGCGCCAGGCGGTAAAAAATGTCCTTCAAGAATTTCATTACGAGCATCCGCAATTCAATCACCAGGCGATTCAAGCGCAGCAGCGTTTGCCACAGATTCAAGGACTTGGCGGAGTCTATTATGCAGGGGCGTGGACTCGTTATGGCTTTCATGAGGACGGACTTTTAAGTGCCGTGAAGGTGGCGGAACTGTTTGATCTACAGACTCCGTGGGGGCGGCACTTATGACTAAGGCCTCATTGTCCCATGGGCATGTTATGCACGCCCGGCATGGCAAGATAAAAAATGCGTTTCGCTATCCTGTGTTTTCATTGTTCTTCTGCTTGGCAGAAGAACCCCTTGTGGTAAAGACTTTGCAAACTCGATTTCGCTCGTTGCTGTCTTTAAAGGCGCAGGACTACCTGCATGGTGATGCGAATAGCTTAGAGCGCGGCATTCGCGATTTTCTTTTGCAAAACTGTGCCTATGAAGCGGAAGAAATATGGTTGCAAACATTTCCGCGCATGTTGGGGTATGCATTTAATCCGATTAGTTTCTGGTTTTGCAAGCGGGCTGGAGTCCTAGAAGCTGTCCTGTGCGAAGTAAATAATACGTTTGGCGAAAGACACTTTTACTGGGTGCAGTCCATTGGGTCAGAAATTTTATCTGATCAGTGGTTGAAAGCCGAAAAAGTTTTTCACGTCAGTCCCTTTTTCCCCGTGGACGGGTACTACGAATTTCGTTTTAAATTGGCCCCATCGTCGTCGAAGGTTGATATTTCCTATTTTGGTCCTGACTCCGAATTGCGTCTAACAACCAGCGTATCGGGAAATTTCGAACCTTTGCCACAAGCGACTTTTGCGGCCTTGTTCTTACGTTATGGCTGGATGACCGCTTTAGTGGTCCTTCGCATCCATTGGCAAGCATTTCGTTTGTGGCTTAAGAAAGCATCTTTTTATTCCAAACCCAATTTACCAGACAGGGAGATCAGTTCATGAGCGGTTTATCATTGAAATCCAGATTGTTTTTAAAGCTTCTTAAGCGAACCCAAGGTGCAACACTGTTGGTGACATTTCCGGATGGCGCAAAAGATTCTTTTGGTGACGGGGTGCCGGTTATTCAAGTTCAGGTGAAATCTTGGCAAGCCCTTGATGACCTTTTAGATAAAGGCGACTTGGGGTTGGCAGAGTCTGCGATTCGCGGAGACTTAATCGTCGACAACATGCCGGCCTTGGTGCAGTGGGCGTGTCGGAATGAGCAGGCCATGGATCGCTTTCTGCACGGGACGTGGTACGGAACCTTGATGGATCGTATGCGCCGCTTGTTGACTCAGAATAGTCGTGAAGGTGCTAAAAAGAACATCATGGCTCACTATGACTTGGGTAATGATTTCTATAGCCTGTGGTTAGACAACACGATGACGTATTCATCAGCGATTTTTAAAACGTCCGAGCAATCCTTGGAAGAAGCACAAAAGCAAAAATACGACCGGATTATTCAGGCGCTTAATATCAAAGAAAGCGATCATGTTTTAGAGATCGGTTGTGGCTGGGGCGGTTTCTTTTCGCGCGCTGTAGAAACCACAGGGTGCAAGGTCACGGCGGTGATGAACTCGCCAGCGCAGGCGCAATATAACCAGAATCTGATCGCCGCGAAGGGCTTTGGAGCGAACGTCAGTTTAAAGCAAATGGATTACCGCGACATTGAGGGTCGTTACGACAAGATAGTTTCAATAGAGATGATTGAAGCCGTGGGCGAAAAGTATTGGGATTCATTTTTTGGAAAAGTGTCTTCTTCTTTAAAGGAAAAAGGCGAGGCTTTAATACCGGCGATTACCATCGACGATAAGTATTTTGATTCCTACAGGAAGCGTACAGACTTTATCCAAAGATATGTGTTTCCCGGTGGGATGCTCC
>CAMLMF010000199.1 GCA_946480995.1 uncultured Bdellovibrio sp.
GGCGACAGCGAGCTGGTTATATTTGTCGAATTCAAAAAAGAAAACTAACCAAAGGCATTCCATGGCATTTCAGCAGGAGCTTACTCACCTTTACGGGTCGCAGGTGCATATCATCGACAGTCCTTTTTTGAACGGCTTACTGGGGCAGCTGTGCTCCCCGCAATGCTTTCAACCCGAAGTGAATCGCATTGTCGAAGTTCTTTATACGCAACTTATTGCCGCGACAGTGAACAACGAATTTGCGAAAGAAACTTTCGAAGAACCGACACGCATGACGGAAATGCATCCTGACAAAAAACTTAAAAGCACTCGGGTCGCACGCAAACAAAAGGCTGTCAGCATTAACTTAGCTCGCGCAGGTACTTACCCAAGCCATATCTGTTACAACTTTTTGCATTATGCTTTACCGGCCGAAAACGTACGCCAAGACCATATCTTTGCAGCCCGGGTGACAAACAACAAAGACAAGGTGACCGGCGCCGAATTTGGCGGCATGAAAATCGGTGGCGACGTCAAAGACGCTTTTGTGATCTTCCCAGATCCCATGGGTGCGACAGGCAACACCATGGTCAACGCCATTGATCATTATAAGAACCATATTCAAGGCCCGGCTAAGAAGTTTATCGCCTTAAACCTTATTGTCACGCCGGAGTATTTGAAGAATGTACTAGCTCACCATCCCGACGCCGCGATCTATGCCTTAAGACTTGACCGAGGACTATCACCTCAGGCAGTTTTAGATGCAACTCCGGGCCAATTTTGGGATCAAGAACGCGGCTTAAACGATAAGCAATATATCGTTCCAGGCGGCGGTGGTTTCGGTGAGATCATGAATAATTCATTTGTTTAATATTGGAGACAGGAACTATGACAAATCTTACGCTGAAGCCCTATATCACTGAAGAACAACTGCAAGCCAAAGTAAAAGAGCTGGGCGCAGCTCTTTCCAAGAAATTCAAAGGCGAAAAAATCGTCGCCGTCTGTGTGCTTAAAGGTTCTTTCATGTTTTACTCGGACCTTATCCGCAACATTGAAAATGATGTGACGTGCGAATTCTTTGGTGTTTCATCATACCACGGTGGAACAACATCTTCAGGCGAAGTCAAAGTGACTTTGGATTTGGCCAGCCCGGTTGAAAATTGCCACGTCGTTTTGGTAGAAGACATCGTCGACACCGGCCTAACAATGAACTATCTGAAAAATTCAATCATGTCGCGCAAACCAAAAAGCTTAACGACTGTGGCTCTTTTAGAAAAGCCAGAGGCCTTAAAAGTAAAATGCGATTTGGACTATGTTGGCTTTAAAATCAAAAATGAATTCGTTGTTGGTTACGGCTTGGATTACCAAGGCTACTACCGCAACTTGAAATACATCGCGCAAGTACAAAACTTCCAATAATTTTTTGTTCAAAAAGCGATTTACAAACCCACAGCTTTAAAAACTGTGGGTTTTTTATTTTCTGCGACTATCTTAAAAGGACACCCACGCCAAACGCCACATAAAGTGCCGAAGAAGCATAGTGAATCCATTTCATCGGAATTTTCGCTGTCAATTTTTCACCAAAAGCCACGGCCAAACCATCTGCAAACATCATCCCCAACGTCGTCCCAAAAGTGACCAACACCAGATCGTGATACTTCGCCGCGAGGGCCACCGTTGACAGCTGCGTCTTATCGCCGATCTCAGCAAAAAAGAACAAAACTGTGGTCGTCCAAAAGGCTCCCCACCGCATATTATCCGTGTTTGAATCGTCTTTATCAGGAATCAGGATCCACAAAGCAAATCCAAAGAAAATGATCGCCAAGGCCCAGTTCAAATAATGGCTTGGCACTTGCGCCGAAATCCAGTTCCCCAGCCAGGCCGCTAATGCGTGATTCAGAACCGTCGCGACAAAAATCCCGGCCATAACATGCCAAGGCTTTTTATACCGAGTGGCCAAAACCAAAGCTAAAAGCTGAGTCTTATCACCCATCTCGGTGGCTGCGACTAAAAAGAATGAATTTAAAATGGCTTCCATACGTAACCCTCTTGCGGAAAAATCCGTGGGGCCGTAAAAAGAAAACGAGACCACACGGTGTTAAACAAACACTCGTGTCAGTCTCGTCAACGTGGGGTCTTTTAAGAGATCTTAAAAGCCTTAGGCACTTAAACCGGAGCTCATCACTCAGTATGTCGGCTTAAGTCAATTTGGGAAAATTGCGACTACTCCCTAACTACTTAGCCACATAAATAGCCAGCCCATTGCTGCAAGTCAACTGGGAATCTAATAGCTTTTACCAAAACTCATATTTTCATTGTTTCACCCGAGAATTTTCATATTATGCGCAAAAAATCAGCCCCCGGAGAGGTTATGAATACTCAACTGCTTCGTTCGCTCGTTTTTGGAATTCTGTTAAGCCTTGGCTCTGTAAGCTATGCCATCGACACGGAAGTTTCTGAAGACATCCACAAAAACGACTTCAAATGGTTTCAATTCAATATCATGCGAAGTATCGACAACAAGATTCCTTTTGGAAATCAACAAGACACGTATCTTGAAATGGAATTCGGAGGCCGCTCTGGCATCTTCCAACTTTACGGATACCTTGATGTCTTTGATATTTTCGACTCCAAAGACAGTGATCGCCACGGCGGCGATAACTTTTTCGTCAAACTAGCACCCCGCGCGTCTTTGAATGTAATGACAGGCAAAGATCTTTCCTTAGGGCCTGTACGTGAGTGGTACATCTCTTCTTTATTCAATATTGGCGACAGGGATCTGTTTGAGCAATACGTAGGTATCGGTTCGGACGTTGAAGTTCCTGGCTTGGGTTTGGTAGGAGCTAACTTAATGGCTCGTTATGTCCGAGAAAATTATGGCGCTGCCAATGCCAGAAAGTGGGATGGATATATCCTTTCGACGAACTGGTTTAAACCTTTTTATCGCTTCGCCAATTCAAGCTTTATTACGTACCAAGGGTACTTGGATTATAAATTCGGAGCGACGGCGATTTCTGACGATAAAGATCGCGCAGAAACTTCTTTAGAATGGTTCAACGGCTTTTACTGGCATTCAAACAGATACGCCGTCGGTTACGGCGCAAAACTTTATAAAGATATGGCGTTACTTAAAGATGGCGGCTTTGCTGGTCAGACTTCGGGTATTGGTCACTATCTTTCAATCACTTATAAATTTTAGGAGCTAATAATGAAACAAATCATGGCCTTCGTTCTTTTATTAAGTTTTGCGTTCCAGGCACTAGCTTCGGAAAAAGTACAAATCACAAGCATGTCGACTGTTGCAGAAAAAGTTCAAGAACTGCGCAAGCAGTACAGCGCTGAAGAAATCTTAGTGGTGTTTGATATCGACAATACTCTTTTAACGACAGAGACAGACCTGGGCGGTGACGCTTGGTTCATCTGGCAAGAAGAGAAGCTTAAAAATAAAGACAATCAAGATCTAGTCGCTGCAGACTTTAACGGTTTGTTGCGCATTCAAGGTTACTTGTACAGCTTAGGTCAAATGCGCCCACCAGAGACAATGACCCCCGAGATGGTTCGTTTGTTTCAAAACCAAGGTCACCCTGTTTTCATGTTAACTTCGCGCGGTGCTGAATTCCAAAACTTCACCCAACGTGAACTTGAAAGAAACGGTTACAACGCAGGCGCCACGGCACCAGGCCCTCAAGGTGGTTACGCAAGCCGCTTCTTACCTTATGATGTAAATGCACCAGAAAAAGCGTGTTTGCCGGCTGACGAGTTGAAAGCTTGGGGCTTAAAAGAATCTAAGCCTTCTGTTTACGAAGACGGTGTGTTTTACACTTCCGGCCAACACAAAGGTGCGATGTTAAGATCAATATTGTGCAAAGTTCGTAAAACATATCCAGCGATCGTCTTCGTTGACGACACTGAAAAACACGTTGATCGCGTTTTGAAATCTTACGAAGCTTACAACACAAACGTGATTTCTATGCGTTACGGCGCGATGGATTCTCAAGTTATCGGATTCCAAAAATCTGATAAGCGCGCAGCCATCGAAGGCTGGGCAAAAATCAAGGCGGCTTTAGAAGCTGTCTTTGGTCGCAGTTTCTAAGTTTAATAGGCAAAAAAAAGGGAGAGAGCTTTCGCCCTCTCCCGTCCTTTTCATGTTCGCATTTAGTGCAAATCAAAAAGTAAGAATTCAGTTTCTTTAAGTGCTTTGATTTTCACAGCACTTTCTTCTTGAATCGCCAAAGCATCTCCGGATTTCAAAACCTTTCCATTCACTTCCACTTCGCCTTCAGCCAATTGCAACCAACCGGCGCGACCTGGACGGAAGGTAAATTCTTTTTCCGTGCCCGCTTCAAATACAGAGGCGTAAAGATCGACGTCTTGATGAATTTTCTGACTGTCGTCGCGACCTTCTTTTGAAACCAACAACTTAAATTGGTTCAACTTCTGTTCGCGCGTGAACGACTGTTGCGTGTAACCAGGCTTCACCCCCACCGTATCCGGCATAATCCATATTTGGAAAAGACGTAAGTCGTCCGTTTTGGATGGATTGTATTCGCTATGGCGCATACCAGTGCCTGCGTGCATGGTTTGAATCTCACCCGCCGTGATCTGTCCAACATTGCCCAAGCTGTCGCGGTGTTCAACCGTGCCACTTAAGACGTACGTGATAATTTCCATGTCACGATGCGGATGCAACGGGAATCCAGAATCCTTGGCAATCCAATCTTGGTTGATCACACGCAAATCACGAAAACCCATAAATTGGGGATCATAGTATTCGCTGAACGAAAACGTGTGGTGCGATTTCAACCAACCACCAAATTCCGCAAAGCCTCTGTCTTCTGATTTTCGTAGATATAACATAATCAACTCTCCTTTCACTATGCTGTCACTTTCTACACTATACAAAACTAGACGATCTAAAAAAATTATAATTTTTCTATTAACATGATCTAAAAATGTGATAATGTTTTAGTCAGATGACACTGGATCAATTGCAAGTACTTCAGACTATTGTTAAATCCGGAAGCTTTCGCGCCGCTTCGCAAGAGCTGCATCGTGCGCAAAGCGCGGTCAGCTATGCCATTCGTTCTTTGGAATCTGAGCTGGGCTTTAAACTTTTCAATCGCGATCAATACCGCCCGCAACTCACCCAACAAGGTCGCGCTTTTTTAAAGAAAGCCGACGATTTGATTTTTCAGTTCGACGAACTGGAAGAAACTGCTGAATTTTTAAAAAGAGGACATGAACCTATTATCCGTTTGGCCGTCAGCGCCCTGTGGCCCCTCCCGTCTTTGATCAGCGCGCTGAAGGAGTTTTCCAGCCGGTTCCCACAAACGGAAGTCAAAATCATTCACGACATGCTCAGTAACGACGAGCAACTTTTGGAGGACCACGCCGATCTTTCTTTAGGGACGTTGTACAATGAATCCAGCCTGTTGATTGCGGAAGAGCTTTTTCCAGTCAATATGATTTCGGTGTGTGCAAAGAATCACCCTTTGACGAAAATCAAAGGCAAAATTTCTGAAGAAGAATTAGGCAAACATCGGCAGGTGATTATTTCGACGACGGTGAAATCCTCGAACCGCTCCGCCGGGATCATCAA
>CAMLMF010000200.1 GCA_946480995.1 uncultured Bdellovibrio sp.
AGGTTCGGGCCGCGTGGCCGAAGTTGCTGCTCGTTTCACTTTGGATGCGATGCCAGGTAAGCAAATGTCGATCGATGCCGAGTTAAACTCTGGGCATATCACAGAAGCGGAAGCGCGCAAGCGTCGTAAGCAAATTGAAGGTGAAGCGGACTTTTACGGCGCGATGGACGGTGCCTCGAAGTTCGTACGCGGAGACGCTATTGCCGGGATCATTATCACGATGATCAACATCCTGGGGGGTTTAGCGATTGGTGTTATCCAAAAAGGTTTGGATGTCGGGACTGCCGCTAAATACTATACGATGTTAACGATCGGTGACGGTTTGTTAGCGCAGATTCCAGCTTTAGTTATTTCGACTGCTGCCGGTATTATCGTTACGCGTACTTCAAATTCTGATAAAGACGTTGGTGAAGAGGTTACGGGTCAACTTTTTGTAAAACCTCGTGCCGTTATGATTTCAGGTGGCGTTTTGGTTCTTATGGGACTTGTGCCGGGTTTGCCAACGATTCCGTTCCTTTTGATGGGCGGTTTGTTGTGTGGAACAGCGTGGATTATCACGAAAGCTCGTACCGAAAAATCTGAGGCAGAAAAAAGACAGTCCGATGCAGCCCTTTCGGCGCCCAAAAAAGAAAACATCGAATCGATGTTGCCTTTGGATATGGTCGAGCTTGAAGTCGGTTATGGACTTATCAATATCGTTGAATCCGATCAAAGTGGTGACCTGCTTGAACGTATCGTCAGCATCCGTAAGCAATTCGCTTTGGATCTGGGGATCGTCGTACCAAGTATTCATATTCGCGACAACTTGCAGTTAGCGCCAGGTGAATACCGTGTGTTGATCAAAGGGAATCGCGTGGGTGGTGGAACACTTCGTCCAGAATCAATGTTGGCGATGGATCCGGGCAATGTGGCCGAGCGTATCGATGGTATTGCAACCAAAGAGCCTGCTTTTGGTTTAGATGCGTTGTGGATTTCGCCTGCGCGCAAAGAAGATGCTGAAATCGCCGGATACACCGTGGTCGACTTGCCAACTGTTATGGCGACACACTTAACGGAAATCATCCGTTCACATGCGCATGAATTATTGGGCCGTCAAGAGGCTGCGACTTTGATTGAAAACTTTAAGAAGTCACATCCGAAAGTTGTCGAAGAGCTTATCCCAGATATGTTGCCATTGGGATCTGTGGTGCGTGTCCTGCAAAGTCTTTTGAAAGAGCAAGTATCAATTCGTAACTTGTTGACGATCTTTGAAACGTTGGCTGACGAAGCTCCTCGTACAAAAGATACAGAAGTTCTTACAGAGCAAGTTCGTCGTGGCTTGGCCCGTGGAATCACGGCGAAGTACACAACGGATCAAGGCAATATCCCTGTGATGACTTTGCATCCAGTCATTGAAGAAACAATTGCCAACTCATTGTTGCAAACAGAGCAAGGAGTGCAGTTGGTGATGGATCCAAACACGGCCCATCGTTTGATTAACGAAATTGCGCGCGCCGTTGAAGATCATCCGGAAATTGCTAGTCAGCCGATCTTGCTGACCAGCCCCACTTCGCGTCGTCATATTTATAAATTAACGTCTCGTTTTATTCCGCAACTGGTCGTTCTTTCACACAACGAATTAACTTCAGATGCGGACGTACAATCAGTTGCACTTGTGGAGATGAGCCATGCAGGTTAAGAAATTTGAAGCCAGAACGATGAAGGAAGCGCTTGAGATGGTCAAGACCCAGATGGGTCCTGATGCTATCATTCTGTCTGCACGGGATAACAACAAAAGCTTTGGCCTTGTGGGCGAAGGCAGCGTTGAAATCACCGCAGCGGTTTCGGATGAAACTTTACAAAAGAAAAAATTTGCAGAATCAAGACTGCGTGAGGCTGATCGTGAAAAATTCCGCGCAAGCCCGGCCAGACAACAAAAAGAACTGATCACCAAGATGGTGGAAAAGCATGTGCAAAAGACGCAAGCTCCGGCGGCGATCACGCAGCGTCGTTATATCGAAATCGAAGATGAATCAGCTTTAGCAAAGCAAAAGCAAATGTCGGAAGAACGCGTTCGTTCCGCAGCGCAAAGAGCGCTGAATGCATTCCAAGAACAAGAAGACATGGTACGCGGCACAGCGAAGCGTGGAGCAGCACCGGCTCCAGTGCCAGTTCCTGTTCCAGTCAAACCTAAGGTCAACAATGAATCCAGTGAGATTCAGGCTCTAAAAAGTCAAATCGAGGGCTTGAAACAGGTGATTTCGCAATTTCAACAAATGCCACAATCATTTGTAGGAACTCACCCTGGTGCGGACTACGGGATTACTTACGATCTGAGTTTCGTTTTTGAAAAATTAACGAATGCGGGGATGGCTGCAGAAATCGCGGGCGAGATTTTAACGAAAGCGCAAGAAACGCTTCCAACCTTGAAACTAAAGAATCGTTCTTTGGTAGAGGCTTGGGTGGCGCGCTATGTTTTGGATGCAACTAAAGTTTCGCACAACCCAACAGGCGGAAAAATTCATTGTTTCGTCGGCCCAGCGGGTGCGGGAAAAACTTCGGCGTTAATTAAAATGGCCAGCCAAATGGTTGTGCGCGAAGGTAAAAAGATCGCGTTGTTCACAACGGACACTTTTAAAGTGGGCGCCGCAGATCAAATGAAAATTTATGCGCAGATCCTTAACGTGCCGTTTTCAGTGATTCGTACACAAAACGATTGGACCAACTTGATGCGCTATCTGGCGAATGTTGATTGTGTTCTGGTCGATTACACGGGTTTAAGCCTTAAGAGCAACGAAGAAATCCAAATGTTAAAGAGCTTGTTGCCGCCGCAGGCACTCAATCCCAATGTGCATTTGTGCTTGTCGACGAATGCCAAAGACGGTGATGCGACAGAATTAGGTCGTCGTTACTCAGTCCTTGGTTACAAAGATGTGATCTTTACATCTTTAGATGAATCAACTCAGCACGGAACTATTTATAATTTTATGAAGCGCTTTGATGTGCCTTTACACTCTTTCGGAATTGGTCCTCGTGTGCCGGAAGATTTTGAGTTCGCAACTAAAGAGCGTCTTTTGGATTTGATTTTCAAAATTACCAAACTGAAGCAACAAGATTCTGAGGCTGTATGAGAAATTTGAACTCATTCAATATGCATCGCACCCGCACGATCAGCATCACTTCCGGCAAAGGCGGGGTGGGCAAGACGACTCTGGTTGCCAACTTAGCCTTGACGCTGGCGCAACGTGGGAAAAAAGTTTTAATTTTAGATGGCGACTTAGGCATGGCCAATGTCGATATTCTTTTTGGCGTTAAAACTCAGGGAAATATCCATGATATCTTGGGTGGGCGTAAAGAAATGAAAGATATCTTAGTCGAAGTTTCCAAAGACGTGCATTTGATCCCAGGGGGCAGTGGGGTGGTTGAATTCAATCACTTAAATCACTTCGAACGCCGTGCGATGGTTGAAGCAGTCAGTTCATTGCCATTAGGTTTTGATTACTTGCTTATCGATACAGCTCCGGGAATTGCTGAAAATGTTTTGTTTTTAAATTCGGCAGCACAAACAGTGTCGGTGGTTATCACACCAGATCCAGCAAGCTTTGCCGATGCTTACGCTTTGATTAAAGTTCTAAATCGCAATTACAAAGTGAATCACTTCTCGATCATCTGCAATCAGGTGCGCGACGAGCAAGAGGGTTTGGGCCTGTATCAACGCTTTAACGATGTCGTAAATAAGTTTCTGTACATTGGTCTGGATTACTGGGGATCGGTGCCTAATGATGCAGTTTTAAGAAAAGCAACACAAATGCAACGTCTTATTGTGAGACACGATGTAGGCGCAGAATCCGCGAAAGCAATTCGCCAAGTGTGTGCGCAAATAGAGAAGTCGTCGAAGCAAATCGAAACAGCGGGCGGTATGCAAATGTTTTGGGACCAAGTCGTTGGGTTCGCATAAAGCTGATCTAATAAAGCTCCTGCCTTGGTCTTGGATTTAGGCGGCGAGTTCGGATTTGGACTTTCAGCACTGACTTCGGTTTGATAATATTATTTTAAGAGGGAAAAATATGGCAAAAAATGCGGCATTGTTAAAGAAGTACAAAGAAGAGCCTCGTAAGCTTGCTGCTAACAAGAAAGACGATGTGATTCGTGAGTACGCGCCGTTAATTAAGTTTATCGCACAGAAAATTGCCGTGCGTTTGCCTTCGAACATCGAACTTGATGACCTTATTTCTGCAGGTGTGATCGGTTTGATGGATGCCATTGATAAATACGATTCATCACGTGATAACAAGTTTAAAACCTATGCAGAGTTCCGTATCCGTGGAGCCATCCTTGATGAATTGCGTGCCCAAGACTGGGTGCCACGTTCGATTCGTGACAAAGCAAAATTATTAGATAAAACAATGGTGCAATTAGAAGCTGATTTGGGCCGTTCACCGACGGACGAAGAAGTTGCTAAAGTATTAAATGTCTCTATCGATGAATTCCATGACCTTGTGAACCAAGTGCGTCCGGTCAGTTTGTTGCCTATTGATCAGGCGACAACATTCAGTAATACGGATAAAAAATCCATCATGGATATCTTGGAAGGTTCCCGCACGAATTCTCCATTTAATCAATTAAACGTTAAGAACATCAAAGAAGTTGTCGCGCAAGCAATTGAAGAATTGCCAGAAAGACAGCGTCTTGTTCTGTCGTTGTACTATTATGAAGATTTGAATCTTAAAGAGATCGGTCAAGTCCTTCGCGTGACAGAATCACGTGTGTCGCAACTTCACGCACAAGCTGTAACACGCCTTCGTGCAAAATTGGCGGCGACAATAGGCGCTGGCGAATTAGAAGTCGCTTAGTTATTAATTTAAAAATTGAAATTATGGAACCCATGCTGAAAAGTATGGGTTTTTCTTTTAGTCTTCGTCGCCAGGCTCGTCGCCCATTTTGGCTCTGATTTTTTTCATTACCCGAGCTTCCATTTGGCGAACAGCTTCGCGAGTGATGCCGTGTTTTTCGCCGATCTCTTGCAGGGTCAAGGGCTCATCATTCAAAATGCGTTCATCTAAAATAATCAATTCACGCTCTGAAAGCTCTGGGCGTAATTCGGCGATGGCCTTTTTTAGATGATCCAACTCTTCTTCGTGGGCTAAGGCTTCATCCAAAGGTTGATCATTCACATTGCGTTGGATGTCGCCCAAGCTGATGTCAGAGTCTTCTCCCAAAGGACGGTCCAAGCTCATATCACGACCTGACATACGCATGGCCATGTCGCGCACTTCGTCTTCAGGAATACCTAAGCGACTGCCGATCAGTGCGGCATTCGGTTCAATGCCCATGGCATCTAAGGCATCTTTTTCTTTTTGCAGCTGATAAAAAAGTTTGCGTTGATTTTGTGTAGTTCCGATACGAACCATCGAGTACTGACGCATTAAATACTCTTGAATGTATCCACGAATCCACCACACAGCATAAGTGATCAGTCGTGCCCCTTTGTAGGGATTAAACTCGCGCACAGCATGCATCAGGCCGACGTTACCCTCGGACACAACTTCGCCGATCGGCAGGCCATAG
>CAMLMF010000201.1 GCA_946480995.1 uncultured Bdellovibrio sp.
CCCTTACTGGTGATTTTGATCTACTTTTTACTGGTGATTTTGATCTTCCCTTTGTTGGTGTTGTTGATGTTTTACCCTTTGGTGATTTTGATCTTCCCCTTGCAGCAGAAATATCTTTGAATATTTTAGTTAGTACATCATTATCAATATCTGTATCTTCATTAATTTTGTTTGTTATTAAAAACCCAGGTTTTGGTCTTTTTAATGAAATATTTGCATCATATTCCTTTTGAATCAACTCTTTTAATGGGGCAAATGCAAGAGCGTCTGTCGCGTTCTCAATTGCAGATCGCTTCAGGTTGTTACCAGGATATTTGCGTCGAAGATCAGTTGTTCACTTTGGTGGAAGGTTATGATTACGCCCTTGCACGTGTTGTGGGTATTGATGTTGATGGCAAGTACACGATGCAGTTTTTAAACGGTCGGTATTACATGCGGTACGGCACGGGCTGGGCGGCAGAAAATCTTTCGACCAAGAACGCTTGTGGAAAATCTTTCTGCGTGCGTGATTATGCCTACCTTGAAGCGAACGCCAATCAAATTGAATACGTCAGCATTCTTGCTGTTGATAAAGCCGGCAAATATGTCGTGCGTTTTGAAAAGGGCGCTTTGGCGGGTCGCATGGGACACAGCTGGAGCGAAAAGGAACTGGCAAAAACATCGGGCTGTGCTGGCCGAATCTGTGTGGGACAAACAGTGTTTGTGCCATCGCAAAATGCGGAAGCTCGTATCTTGGCCATCCAAAACGGCGGCGCTTCGTTCATTATCGACTTCGTCAGTGGACCGAACCGTTACCGTATGGGCTCTGGCTGGAGAGCTGAGCATTTTAGATAATATTTTTTTAAGTAAGAAAGTAAACGTAACACTCTTAATGAAGGAGTTTTCATGAAAAGAAACTTGATCATCGGATCACTCATCGTGTCGTCGCTGGTACAATATGCTAGCCCGGCCTTTGCGAATAAGGAAACCATTGGCAATATCATCGGTGGTATCATTGGTGGCGCTGTGGGTTCGAACGTGGGTAAAGGGAACGGCAATAAAGCTGCAATCATCATCGGCGCTATCGCTGGAACGATGATCGGTGGCGAAATCGGCCGCGATCTTGACGAGGCAGATCGTCGTGCTTTGGAAGAGGCGCAACGTCAGTGCTTAAATGGCGGCATTGGTAACAATGTTGACTGGAACGGTCGCAA
Organism: uncultured Bdellovibrio sp.; assembly: GCA_946480995.1. The sequence continues at coordinate 1,194 of CAMLMF010000201.1, forward strand.
TTATGGTTCGCGCACGGGTGCTTACGGATCTTTCCGTACAACACGTGAAGGTTACAACCGCGGTGGCGAAGTTTGCCGTGAATACTATTCTGAAATTTACAGCCGTGGTCGCACAGAAAGAACAAGTGGTTATGCGTGTTCTCGCCGTGATGGTTCATGGTATGAAGTTCGTGAAACAGAAGTGACATTCGGTGGTCGCCACGGTGGTGGTTACCAAGGTCCGGGTCGTCAAGAGCCGTCTCGTCCACCACGTTATCCAGACGTGCCTGTTCGTCCAAACTTCCCACCTCCTCCACCAGCTTACTCTGGTTACCAAGGGAACGCGCAAGTGAACCAAGTCACGCGTCGTTCTGGTGGTGAATGGGTTCGTTTGTCACCAAATCCAGCGACAACTTTGCAAAGCATCGAAGTGCGTGCATTGTCTGCGGCGGTGAAAGTTCACGAAGCTGTTTTACACACAAGCTCGGGTCGTCAAATCCCAGTGTATGAGTTGTCATCAGCTCCAGCTTTGTATGCTGGCCAGGCGGTTATGGCGAACTTGAATGCAGGGGAAATGATCATGGCCATCGACCTTCGTGTAGAGTCTATGGGTGGTTACTCTGACATTTTAGTCACAGCAACTTCAAGCATGACTTACCCGTCCTTGAGCGTATCTCGCTTCTAATCTGAAGTGAGAAAGCAACAGTCCTGAAATTTTAAGATAATTTCACGAAAAGCCAGTCTATGACTTACCATGTCTAGACTGGCTTTTTCGTCTTAAAACCCCCATATTGGGAGCGTTTAAAAAAGAGGAGTTGTCTTATGTCTAAGTTGCGCGTTGGTATCAACGGTTTTGGTCGTATTGGTCGTGTTCTTTTCCGCGAGGGTTTTGAAAAATTCGATATCGTCGGAATCAACTCTTTAGACAGCATCGAAGGTGATGCTCATCTTCTAAAATACGATTCAGCCCACGGTGTATTCCCAGCTGAAGTTTCTACCGAAGGTCACAACCTGATCGTGAATGGTAAAAAAATCCACGTATCTAAAACTCGCAATCCAGCGGAAGTTCCTTGGAAAGACTGGGGCGTTGACTTGGTTCTTGAGTGCACAGGCGCATTCAAAGACAAAGCAGAGTTCATGCAACACATCGCCGGTGGCGCGAAAAAAGTTTTGGTTTCTGGCCCTGCTGAAAAAGGTGCCGACATCACAATGGTGTACGGAATCAATCACACTGCTTACGATCCAGCAAAACATCAAGTTGTTTCAAATGCTTCTTGCACAACAAACTGCTTAGCTCCTTTGGCTAAAGTTTTGAATGATGCCTTCGGTGTTGAACATGGCACGATGACAACGATCCATTCATACACGAACGATCAAAAAATCTTGGATGCTCCTCACAAAGACTTGCGCCGTGCCCGCGCAGCTGCGGTGAGCATGATCCCAACGACAACAGGTGCCGCGAAAAACGTAGGCCTTGTATTGCCAGAACTTAAAGGCAAAATCGATGGTATCTCGATCCGCGTACCAACACCGAACGTGTCTTTGGTGGATTTCACTTTCACAGCGAAAAAAGATGTGACTGTTGAAGCGATCAACGAAACTTTGATTGCGGCTTCTAAGGGTTCGATGAAAGGTGTTATCGCTGTTGAGCACAAAGAATTGGTGAGCGTTGATTTCAACGGCAATCCGTATTCTTCAATCGTAGACCTTGCTTCCACAATGGTTGTTGGTCCTCGCATGGTGAAAGTTCTTTCTTGGTACGACAACGAAACAGGCTTCTCGAATCGTATGGTCGACGTGGCCCTTCATATGGCACAAAAAGGGCTGTGACACGTCGATCCGCCGAAGCTTTAGCGAAGGCGGATAGCTACGTAATCAAAGCCAAGAATTGTATTTTTTAAAGGAATTTTTCATGTCTAACGGTCTTAAGGGTATTAAAACAGTTCGTGATTTTGAATTAGAAGGCAAAGTGGTCTTCTTGCGTTTGGATTTAAACGTCCCAATGGACGGCGGTAAAATCACCGACGAAAATCGTATCACAGCCTCTTTGCCAACAATCCAGTATTGTATGGAAAAGGGTGCAAAGATCGTGATGGCTTCGCACATGGGTCGTCCTAAGTCGAAAGACGACAAAGAGTTTTCCCTAGAGCCTGTCGCAAAACGTCTGCAAGAGCTTCTATCGGCTGAGGTGATCTTGGTTGAAGAACCGGATTCCGATGCGCCAAAAGCTTTATTGCAATCTTTGAAAAAGGGTCAGTTGATCCTTTTAGAAAACGTGCGCTTTGAAGAAGGCGAAACGAAAGATTCTATCGAGTTCGCCCAAAAAATCGCAAACTACGCTGACATCTACATCAATGACGCTTTCGGAGCTTCACACCGTGCGCACGCAACAATTCATGCGTTGCCGTCAGTGATGAAAGATAAGGGCATTGGTTTCTTGATCGAAAAAGAAATCACGATGTTGGATTCTCTTTTACAAAACCCAAAACGCCCTTATTTGGCTGTCATGGGTGGATCGAAGGTTTCTGACAAAATTGCTGTGATTGAACGCCTTGTTGATATCGTCGATGGATTTATTATCGGTGGTGCGATGGCGTACACTTTCCAAAAAGCCCAAGGTCTGCCAGTGGGTAAATCTTTGGTGGAAAATGATAAACTTAAATACGCTAAAGAAATGATCGAGCGTATTGAAGCTCGTAACAAAACGATTCTTTTGCCAGTGGATCACATTGCAACTAAAGGCATTTCAGATACGGCAAACGCGCACGCAACGAAAGATATCGGCATTGCTGAAGATGAGTTGGGCGTCGACATTGGACCACAAACTTTAAGAAATTTTTCAGCAGCTTTGCGTGAAGCGGGCACGATTTTCTGGAATGGCCCTATGGGTGTTTTTGAAAATCCGGCATTTTCAAAAGGAACTTTCGGCGTAGCAAAAGCTATCGCGGAAAGTGACGCTGTGAAAATTGTTGGTGGTGGTGATTCAGCGGCAGCGGCAGAACTTTCTGGTTTTGCACCAAAGATGACTCATATTTCAACGGGCGGCGGAGCTTCCTTGGAATACCTTCAAGGGGATAAGCTTCCGGGCTTAGAAATTCTTCGATCTAAACGCTAATTTTTTGTATTTCAAATAAAAGCGCAGGGCACCCTCTGCGCTTTTTCTTTTTGTAATTAGGTCTTATTTAAAAGAGGTTCGTATGAAAAAGATTTTTGCAGCCAACTGGAAACTTTTTAAATCTCCGCAAGAAACGCGGGATTTTTTTGCGACCTTTAAAGACCTTGCGACAAAAGCCACGGGCGAAGTGGTGTTCTTTCCTTCGGCGATCTCTTTAGAGGCAGCCAGCACCTCATTAAAGGGCTCTGCGATTCAGTGGGGCGCACAGAATTGTTACACCCAAGCAAGTGGTGCCTTTACGGGGGAAAACTCAGCACAAGTGGTGAAAGACTTAGGTGGTCGTTATATTCTGGTGGGTCACAGTGAACGTCGCAAGATCTTTGGCGAAACAGACGCCTTGATCGCGGATAAAGTCGCACACATTCAAAGCTTAGATTTAATCCCGATGTTGTGTATTGGTGAAACGTTAGAAGAACGCGAAAGCAAACACACTTTCCGCGTTTTAGAAACGCAGTTGTTATTGGGCCTAGCCAAAGCTGACAAAAGCAAAACGGTGGTGATTGCTTACGAACCAGTTTGGGCAATCGGTACTGGCAAAGTCGCAACACCTGAACAAGTCGCTGAAACTCACAAAGACGTTTTTTCTATTTTAGAAAAGATGGGATTTGCACAAAGTCCGATTTTGTATGGCGGCAGTGTGAAGCCCGACAACGCCAAAGGTTTGGCAGCGTTACCCCACGTTGGTGGATTCTTGGTGGGCGGGGCTTCGCTAGAACCAAAATCGTTTAGTGAAATCGCTTCTTGTTAGGTTGAATAGATTTAAAGTATCAAGGGCCTTGAGAAATCTCGGCCCTTTTTAATGCAAAAATTAGGTTCAAGCCTATTTTATATGCTTCATATTAAAGTACTTAAGCTCTTTATTATTATCTCTGTCGATGTCATAGCGAACAGCATAGCCAAGCTCTGAGGGAAATAATCCCAAGATAAAATTTCTAGAAATCTGTAAATGCGCTTTTCCCGGTAAGGTCTGCGTCGTTAAAGCCAACATGTCGCTTAAGCGGAAATTTTTAAATTCTTTGGTTTTGTCGTTGGCATTGGGGTCATTGAAAATCGACAAAGGTTGATCTTGCGAATCCAAAAGACTCCAGCGGTCGTTCGCGATATCTAAGTAACTCGATAAGATATTTTTACTTTGCAGATACCGAGTGCGCGATTGGATGGTGC
>CAMLMF010000202.1 GCA_946480995.1 uncultured Bdellovibrio sp.
GATGGCTTTGACGATGAGTCGATTGAGTTTCAAGGCAAGACCTATGAAATTCCGCCCTATTGGTCTTCTGAAAAGGCCGTCGAAAAAGAAGCTTACTGGAGTGAGATCTATAAGGCTGAAGAAAATCCAGGATGGAATTTAGGCGAACCCGCCGAAGCGCTAAAAGATATGATGCCACGCCTGAAAATCTCGCGCTCCCGCGTTTTGGTTTTAGGTTGCGGCGAAGGTCATGATGCGGCTTATTTTGCGCAAGCGGGGCACTTTGTTACGGCCGTGGATATTTCTCCGCTAGCTTTAGAAAAAGCCAAAGCCAAGTACGGGCACTTGGAAAATATAAAATTCATTCAAGCAGATTTATTTAAACTTCCCCGAGAATTTGAAGACTCTTTTGACGTGGTTTTCGAACACACCTGTTATTGCGCGATCAATCCGGAAAAACGCCAAGAGCTGGTGAAAATCTGGAACAGAGTTTTAGTCAGTGGCGGTCACTTAATGGGCGTGTTCTTTGCTTTTGAAAAACGCCAGGGTCCTCCGTACGGCGGGTCTGAATGGGAATTGCGTCAACGCCTGAAATCCCACTATCAACCGATCTTTTGGGGTCGCTGGCAGAAATCTTTGCCTCGTCGCCAGGGAAAAGAACTTTTCATCTATTGTAAAAAAGCGTAAAAGAGCCTTCAGCAAAACCTGGAGGATCTATGCATATCGAATTCACTCAAGCCGATGAAAGCCACATCGACAGCCTTGTTGCGCTGGTGAATTCGGCCTATCGCGGTGATTCTTCAAAAGAAGGTTGGACGACGGAAGCCGACTTGCTGGACGGTCAACGCATTGACGCCGATGGCATTCGTGAAATTTTAAATAAAGAAGATTCGGTGATTCTTGTCGCGGAAAATGACGACGACGGCGAACTGCTGGGTTGTGTGCACTTAGAAAAGCATGGCGATAAGTGCTATCTGGGGATGCTAACCGTCAATCCTACGTTGCAAAGCAAAGGAATCGGCAAAATGTTGATCACAGAATCAGAAGCCTTGGCAGAGTTCTGGGATTGCAATACCATTTACATGACGGTGATCACCGCACGCACAGAACTGATAGCCTGGTATCAAAAACACGGCTTTCGCAATACGGGCGAAAGAAAGCCTTTTCCTTACGGCGATGCAAGATTCGGCCTTCCGAAAGTGCAAAATTTAGAATTCTGTATATTAGCAAAAGGTCTTTAATTTAATATTCATATTTCGCATATTAACTTCTACTATATGTATTAAAAATTTGCGCTAGAACGGCGCATATTCTTTTGTGTAAGAGGAGGTTATATATGTTGCACAAAATTAAATGGATCTTTGCCGCGAGTTTACTGACTTCTTCTTTCGCGTTCGCAGATCGCATGGGCCAGGATGGCGATAAATTCTATGAAGAGGCGGCCCGTTTTGAACACGCCTGCAAAGTCACTCCGGAATGCGAAGCACCTTATTCTCGCAAAATCGTTTACAACCAAAAAACTCGCTTTGATAAAATGCCTTTAGATATCCGCAACGAAATCAAACGTGTGGCTTTCGCCCAAGCGCAAGTCTGGGGCGATACAATTCTAGAAGGTGACTATCACGCGGCGGGACGTACTCGCCTTGACGTGGTTGAGGCTTTCTATAAAAACGGCGCGATTGTCGGTTATAAAATCCTCTATTCAGAAAAAGCCTGGTTTGTAGGGAATTGCGAGTTCGATGGGACTCAAGATTCTTTAAAGAACTGCAAACAGGGTCGCATAGCTGAGGGCAGCTTTGTTTCCCCTGACGCACAAACATATTTTACTGACGAAGAAAAATACGCCGAGTTCTCTTTTGTCCTAAATTAGTCTATAGTCGCCGGATATGGCGATTGTAATTGAAACTAAAGATCTAAGCCGCGTTTATAAGTCCTATCAAAAGCCCGAAGGGTTTTTGAATTCTTTGCGCGGCTTTGTAAATCGAAAATACGACTCTAAAACAGCATTAAACAAAACAACCTTGCAAATTGAATCAGGTCAAATCATTGGCTTGGTTGGCGCCAACGGGGCTGGCAAAACCACTTTGCTAAAAATGCTTTCAGGCCTGGTTACACCTACTTCTGGCGAAGCTTTGGTCCTGGGTTACAAGCCTTGGGAACGCAAAAATGAATTCTTGCGCCAAATCAGTATTCTCTTAGGACAAAAGAATCAATTGTGGTGGGACATCTCGCCGATGGATTCTTATGCTCTGCTTGCCCGCATTTATGACCTCGATGCAACGGCGGCACGCAAGCGCGTGGAATATTTGGCCCACATGCTTCAGTGCACGCACGTGCTGCACACACAGTTGCGTCGTCTTAGTCTGGGCGAGCGCATGAAGATGGAAATCATTGGCGCGCTTTTGCACGAACCCAAAGTTTTGTTTTTAGATGAACCGACGATTGGTTTAGATATCGTGGCCCAACAAACGATTCGTGAATTCTTAGAACAATATGTTAAAGAAAAAGGTCCGACGGTGATTCTAACAAGTCACTATATGGATGATATCGCTAAGCTTGCACACAAATTACTTCTGATCAGCAAAGGAAGTATTGTCTATCAGGGAACTGTTCCGGACTTTGTGGCCAAAGCCAACACTGAATTAGCTGAAAGTGAAGAGGTGGATTTTGAAGACGTCATTCGTCGTTTTCTTGAGACGGAATCTCGCGTTCGCTAAGCTTGCGATCGTTTCCAATCTTGAATATCGCTTAAATTATTTTGTCGACGCGGTTTTGCAACCGACCATCACCACGGGCATTGAAATGCTTTTGTGGTTCGCCGTGTTTGCAGGGGCAGCAACCGCAGAAATTGCTGGGTTTGGGCGCGAATACTATTTGTCCTATGCCTTGTGGGGCGCTTTCTTTGCGCGGATTTGCACCAGTTGGATGTATGAATACCGCATGATTCAAGAAATCGACACGGGCACAGTCAACAGCCTGCTGACCCGTCCGATGAGCTATTACGAGTATTATTTTTCGCAGTTGATGGGCTATAAGTTTATCACAACGCTGGTGTCGATGATGGTGCCGATGGTAGTGGTTTTATTCTTTGATTTGCCAACACACTTTAAACGTTTGCCTTTGGCGTTTGCATTAGAATTTTATTATCTCATCCTAGTCCATTCGATTAGTTTTGTGGTGGCCTCTTCTGCTTTTTACTTCAACAAAGTGTATTCATTTACTGGTGCAAAGAACTTAGCCTTGTGGTTTTTCACGGGCGAGCTGTTTCCGCTAGATTTAATGCCCGAACCTCTTCGGTCGACAATCATCGCTTTGCCTTTCAGTGCCGGGGTCTATATCCCCGTGGGATACATCACCGGACGCTTAGATGTCTCTTCGGTATGGCAGTCCTTCACCTCGATCACTATTGCCATTGTAATTACGAATATCATTGGTGCTCTGATTTGGCGCAAAGGACTTAAGGTCTATGCAGGAACGGGAGCCTAGATGAGCACACTAAAAAAATATCTGTCTTTGTATTTCGCATTATTTCGGACAAGTTTTATTGCCGACCTAGAATATCGTGTGAACTTTCTGACGCGATTTGTGACTGACGTTATCTGGTATGCTGCTCAAATTGCAACTTTCGAAGTTTTGTTCCGCCATACACCGAAAATCGGCGACTGGAACTTAGAACAGATGCGCGTGTTCTTGGGCATTATGTTTGTCGTGGATGGACTTTACATGGCTATTTTATCTGAAAACTTAGATCAGTTTTCAGATAAGGTGCGCAAAGGCGACTTGGACTTGTTGCTGGCAAAACCGGTCAATTCCCAGTTTATACTTAGCCTGCAAAAAGCCTCCACGGCAGCGCTTGGCAATCTTGCGCTTGGCTTCAGTTGGTTTTTCTATAGCCTTTTGCAACTGCCGGACTTTCAGTGGCTGCGTTTATTCTGGCTCCTGTTACTGATTCCTTGCGGATTGATCGCTCTTTATACAATGCGCTTTATGATTGCGACAACGGCGGTGATCTTTACCCGCTCTGAAAACTTACAGTTCGTGTGGTATCAAATCTATCGCTTAGGCATGCGTCCGGACTCTATTTACGTGCCTTGGTTTAAGTGGATCTTGCTTACAGCATTGCCAGTGGGCGTGATTGCAAGCGTACCGGCCCGAGCCTTACTAGAGCCGCCGAACTTTGCACTGTTTGCCTGGGTTGTTGTTCTCGCAGCTATCCTACTTTATTTATCAAGTAAGTTTTGGAATTATTCTTTAAAGTTTTATTCGAGCGCAAGCTCATAGTCTGAAAGGTTTTTGTATGATCAAAATATATGGCTCACCTCTATCAAGCGCAGGTCGTTGTTATTGGACTTTGGAAGAGCTTGGTCTTCCGTATGAAAGAATGGCTTTAGACATGGCAAAAAAAGAGCACAAAAGCGAAAGCTTTATGCGCCTTAACCCCAACGGCAAGGTGCCAGTGCTTGTCGATGGTGATTTTGTACTTTGGGAGTCCATGGCTATTACTAATTATTTAGTCAAAAAAAACAAAAGTCCATTGGCTGCGCAAAATGATCAAGAAGAAGGACTCATCTTGCAGTGGAGCTTCTGGGCTTTGGCTGAATTTCAAGACCCAGCAGTTGAGTGGTTGATTCAAGAGTTCTTTGTTCCTGCAGACAAGCGCGATCATCAGGTGATAGATAATGCAAAAAAATCTTTGCCGCGTCTTTTAGAAGTTTTGGAAAGTGGCCTGCATGAAAAAAGCTATCTAGTAAACCAACGCTTTTCGGTCGCTGACATTAATGTCGGATCTGTTGTAAATATCCTTTTGGGACTTAAATACGACCTGAGTCCTTATGCGAATATACAAAAATGGATTCAAAATTATTCAACTCGTCCCGCTTTTCAAAAGATGGCGAATCTAAGCAAACATTAGTTTCCTCTGCCTAGGGGGTCTTCTTATAGACCCCTTTTAACAATCCCTTAAAAACTGCATCTGAGTCCTTTTTTTCTGTCGCAACATAAATTTGCTTTAAAAGGTCTTTATTAATTTTTGGCGAAAATCCCAAGGTGCAAGTCACAATGTTGTCTTCACCTGGCACATCTAAAATCCTAACTTCTACATTTGATTTCATACCTTCTAAGGCAAACAAAGCGGCTTCTGTCGAAACTAAATAAAATCCCCACAAACGCTTATCTATAAGCATCTTCATTCCCCGCACAATAGGATCATCCGCTAAAATCTCAACAATATTTGCACCTGAATTTTTTAGATACAGGGGCATGTGCCCGCCCGCAAATTTGCCGATTCCTTTTCCCTTGATATCCTTTAGTTCATTTAAATTTTTCGCTGGGTCTGACTTTAAAACGACAATCCCCTGTCGGGTGGTAAATTTATTTTTTTTTGAATAAATAAATTTTTCATCGTCAGCAACGGACCTCGGGATCAGATAAATGGCATCAGCTTCACCAGACAGAGTCATTTTTTTTGCGCGCAAATAACTTAAAGGACCAATCCACTGAATTTTTAAATT
>CAMLMF010000203.1 GCA_946480995.1 uncultured Bdellovibrio sp.
ACTATCTGTTAAGCTTTGAAGGCGGATCGCTGCGCAGTCATATCTTTCATTTTGATGGAAACTACGAGCGACTTAGGACAGATTATTTAAGCGGGAAAAGTACAGGCATATGGGCGTTGGATGTCGTGTTGCCGCACTTTCTTAAACGCGATCAAAACACTCGTGTCGCGCTGATCAGTAGTGTGGGCGGGCAAGAGATTCTGGCAGCCAAGGCGTTTGGCGCTAAAGAAATTGATGTTATTGATATCAACGGTTCAGCGCAAGAGCTGGTTCGAGATTATGCAAAAAGCTATAGTGGGGATATTTACGCAAGTCCTGTGAGTGTGGTCACTGAAGATGGAAGGTCCTTTCTAAAGCGGTCAGAGAAGGTCTATGACGTCATTCAAATTTATAGCGCTGAAAGTGCTTCTCTGGCTTCCGCGTTAGGTTCTTTTTTTCGACCAAGCTCGCTTTTGACGAAAGAATCTTTGCAAGAATATGTTCATCATTTGCAAGGCGACGGCATTTTGCAAATAACCATGGTGCATTTTCAAAAAGTGAAAGCAACCTTCCGCGCCGCTTTTGGTGAAAAGGTTTTTGCTGATGAGGCCAAGGTGTTGGTGTTGAAGCCCGTCGGGAGTCAGTTTAATTTAGTGACTTTTTTGTACAAAAAAGATGGATGGGACGCAGCGAAAGTACAGGAGACTCTTAACCTACTAGAGCAAGATCATGAAAAGCGCTGGGTGATTCTTAGTAACCCACTGGACAAAAATATAAGTGAACTTGCCGCACAGGAAATTGAATCTTCGGAAGAACTTTTTTTGAAACCAAGCACAGACAATTGGCCCTTTGTGAGATTAGTGACTCCGCCGCTGGAATCTGTGCCCGTGGCCTCGTTGGCACTCTTTCTGGTTTGTATTCTTCTTTTGCTGATTCCATTCAATACAAAGTCTGTGCCGGTTGCGACAAAGCGCGCGGCTTTTATTATGGGTGTTACGTATTCTGTCGCACAAAGTGTTTTGATTATCCAGTTACCTAAGCTGGTCGGTTTGCCGAGTCTGGGACTGTGCATGGCAGTAGGCTGGTGTTTGGTTTTAAGTGGTATCGCCGCAGCAATTAAAAGGCCGCGCATCCCTAGGGGAGTTTTTATTGCTCTCAGTGCGCTGTTGGTTCCGTTGTCATTTGTCTCCCTGAGTGCCACTCTGCTGGGGCTGTCAGGTTTGGTCTTTATGCAAAGTCTGTCATTTGTTGCCATCATCAAACGCCATCCGGGGCAGTTGAATTATATATTTTGGTACAACGGTTTAGGGTTTAGTTGTGGGATTGTGATATTTAATCTTATTTTTATTTTGTTGGGTTTCTGGCAGGCTCTTCTTGGATTGTCGTTCCTTTATCTTTTAAGTCATTTGCGCACGGCTGTTGTGGCTCAGAATGAGAATCTTGCTGTGAGTGTGCAGTATTGAACATCAAGTTTTAACTATTAGGGCGATTCGACCGATAAAGAAGGAGTCTTCAGATTTGTCTTTCTAAGGGGAAAATCTATGAATCGTGCCGTAAATTCTAAGAATTTAATAGTTACATTATTGGCGTCGACTGTTTTGGTTTTATCATTTCAAAACTGTTCGCCGAATAGTTTTTCTACAGAGGGTGTCGGCTCTGGTTTATCTTTGCAAAGCATGTCTGAATCTGCCGCAGGCGTTGATTTGATCACGCCACGAATTGTTTTGTCAGATTCTCCGAATGGGCCTGCGAAAGATACTTTTTCGGCGCGCAAGACAATTTACGGAACCGTTTACGGTTTGGGTTCAGATCCTAAAAGTATCCAAGTTTGTATCGGAGTCGACAACTATTGCGTCAGTCAGCCCAAAGATATTTGGAACTACAATCGTCGTGTCGAAACAATGCCTACTTGGTCTTACAATGCCACCGATAAGACATGGCGCTTTACCATGGATTACTCTGAAGTGGGAGACATGATTCAAAAGGTCTCCATTCATGACTTAAGCACCAAAGACACCACCGGTGTAGACTTTGCGAAGCTGCACTTAGAGCGCTATTTCCGCGTATTGTCTCCTCCTGAAGACGCCGCAATTTATTTTGGCATATTCACTCGCATGTCGCTTTTCGGTAGTGGTGGTAAGCCCGGCAATGTCTTTCGCTTCGGTGATTCGCTTCAGGCGAAGTTGACTGGAGTTGGAAAAGACGGAGTCTTGGTCTGTCACGACTTTAACAATGCAGGAGCTTGTCAGTCGGATTCAAACTGGATGAGTGCTGAAGTCGCAGGTTTTGCTTACGACCCTTATGATCAAGCATTAAAGGCGACTTTAAATTCATACTCTGTTCAGTCAGGTCAGCATAAGTTCTTTGCCAAAAGCACAGTGACCCAAGCAAAGGCCGAAGGCTCATTCAGCGTCGGGGATCGCAATATTACCTGTGCGATGCGCTCAAGAACTCCTGTCTTTGGTCCTTGTTCGGATCCGGAATCCTCACAAGCTTGTTCTCAAGCCAATATCGGGCAAACGGTGCAGGGTACGGGCAGTTGTAAAGTCAGCTATACTTGCTCGTGCGAATAAGCAAAGCTCACCCCGGATTTCTGGGGGTGGAGCTTTTACTAGTAAAACAATAAAATTGGGATAAAGTATTGGAATAACAATAGTTTATCCCGTTTTTATTGCTTTTTGTGTGCTCGCCCTGAGATCGCGCAAACCCTTAAAAAAGCTTGATTTTACCCCCCATCCAGCCTAAAACCATGAGTCCAATACGACTGTCTAAGGCAATGACTAAGAGCTGTCCCCATCGGGAGAGACGCCTTATCGGTGGAAGGTAACTACTATGAAAATGCGCACACACTCAGGCGCTAAAAAACGTTTGAAAGTTCTTTCAAGCGGCAAAGTTAAGAAAAAAAGCACTCGCATGCGTCACTTGAACTCACACATGAGCTCGAAAACGAAAAGACAACTAGGTAAAACATCATACGTTGAAGATGCAAACATGCTTCAAGTTCGTCGTTGTTTGGTATTCTAGTTTTAATTTTTAAAAATAATCGTCTTTTCAGTAAATATTTGAGGTAGAAAATGGCTCGTGTAAAATCAGGTAAAACAAATCGTGCTCGTCACAAAAAAGTTCTTAAAAGAGCAAAAGGTTACTACAGCGCAGGTTCTCGCGCGTATATCCATGCAGTAGAAAAAAATGACCGTGGTATGGCGTTCGCTTACCGCGATCGTAAAGCTAAAAAACGTAACTTCCGTACATTGTGGAATCAACGTATCAATGCAGCAGCTCGTTTGAACGGGACTACATACTCTCGTTTGATCGGTGGCTTGATTAAAGCTGGTGTCCAAGTGGATCGTAAAATCTTGGCTGACCTTGCTATCAACGACGCGGCGGCATTTGCATCACTTTGCAAACACGCATTGGCGTAGATCTTACATCGGCTGCGCCGAAGTAAGATAAGCTCTGGAGTTGGCAAATCATGAAAGAGTCTGAACCATACTCCGACACAGTCGGAGTGCAAATCAGCCAGTTTGAACAGAGAAAGCGCGACCATATTCGGATCGCGCTGGATCCAAGGTCCCAAGCGGATGGTCAAAATGGATTAGACTCGATCGAATTGATTCATGAGGCTTTGCCGAATCTGAATTTTAAAGAGGTCGATATTTCGACCTCTTTTGTTTTTAAAGGGGAAGCTCTTCCTCTTTCGTCCCCGATTTTTATATCTTCCATGACTGCGGGCCATGAAAACGGCCAAGAAATCAATCAGGCGTTGGCGCGCTTAAGTGATCGTCGCCAAATCCTTATGGGGGTTGGTTCGCAACGTCGTGAACTGAATGATTCCAATGCCGCCGAAGAATGGGCACGCGTGCGCAAACAAGCGCCGAAAGCTCGCTTGCTCGGAAATATTGGAATTGCTCAGTTGATTAAGTCACCGCTGGACTCTGTTCGTCGGTTGGTGGATTCAACACAGGCGACGGCCTTGTTTGTCCACTTAAATCCTTTACAAGAGGCTTTACAGCCCGAGGGCACAACGGATTTTAAAGATGGGCTGAATGCTATCGAGAATCTGGTGAAAATGTTGCCGGTGCCAGTGATCGTAAAAGAAGTCGGCTGTGGGTTTTCCAAAGAGACCTTGCAGCGCCTGGACGGCACGGGTGTTTTCGCGGTCGATGTCAGTGGCAAAGGTGGCACACACTGGGGCCGAGTCGAAGGCTATCGTTCGCAAGAAGAAGATTTGTTGTACAAAGTGGCGCAAACTTTTTCCAACTGGGGCATCAGCACGGTTCAGTCGATGCGCAATGCCCAGGACGCTCGCGTATCTTACGAAGTTTGGGCTTCGGGAGGCGTACGCGATGGACTTGAAGTTGCCAAGCTCTGTGCTTTAGGGGCGAGTAAAGTCGGTATTGCCAAGCCATTTTTGCAAGCGGCTCTGGCTGGTGATGAAGCGCTGGAAGCACTTCTGAATAAATTAGAATTAGAACTTAAAATCGCAATGTTCTGTACGGGTTCAAAAACTCTCAAAGACCTTCCAACAAAGCGGGTGGTACGATGACTAAGCAGCTACAAGATATCTTTAAAGGTTTCTCGAAACTTTCGCGTGAAGAAAGATTGAATGCCCTTCTTGAAGTGGGCGCATTGCAAAGCTCTGACGTTGAGTACCTTTCTAAAGGTGGTCTTAAAGACACGTCTTTAGGCGAAAAGTTTATTGAAAATGTGATTGGTTATTTCCAATTGCCACTTGGTGTGGCAACAAACTTCCGTATTGATGGCAAAGACTTTGTGATCCCGATGGCGGTGGAAGAAACTTCGATTGTGGCTGCCGTTTGTAAGACAGCAAAGTGGATCCGTGAAACGGGCAGCATCACAACAGAGGTTGTGGGTAACGAAATCATCGGACAAATTCAGTGCGCAAAGATCAAAGACTTTGTGGCTTTTGAAAAGCAAATCCTATCGCAAAAAACTTTCTTAATTGAAATCTCAAATCGTGAAGTGGCTTTCGGGCTGGTTCGTCGCGGTGGTGGAGTGCGTGATATCCAAGTTCGCCGTGTGCCTCGTGGCGACGGCACGGATATGGCCGTTGTGCATGTTTTGATGGATCCGTGTGATGCCATGGGTGCAAATATCATGAATCAAGTGTGTGAATACTTGAAAGAGCCGATTGAGCAGTTCACTGGTGAAAAAGTCACGATGTGCATTCTTTCAAACCTTGTCGATTCAAAACTCACTCGTGCGACCGTTCATATTAAAACTATTGATGCCGACTTGGCTGAAAAAATCGAAGAAGCCTCTTTGTTTGCGCAACAAGATCCGTATCGTGCGGCGACAAACAACAAAGGCGTTTTAAACGGCATCGATCCTATTTTGATTGCCACAGGAAATGACTGGCGCGCGGTGGAAGCGGGCATTCATGCTTATGCTTCTCGCGATGGTCAATATCGTTCGATCACTCGTTGGTTTCGTGACGGTGAAGGCGGTCTTAAGGGAGTCTTTGAAGCACCTCTGATTG
>CAMLMF010000204.1 GCA_946480995.1 uncultured Bdellovibrio sp.
GCAGCGATTTCTTCTGCTGAAGCAGCATTGGCTTGGGCTGCTTGATCCAGCTGATTCATGGCTTTGCTGATTTGCTGAATGCCAGTTGTTTGCTCGGAACTTGCTGGAGCGATTTCAGTATTCAGGTCTGCCACTTTTTTAACGGAGCTGACGATGTTTGAAAGCACGGCGCCACTTTTATCTGCGATCTTGCTGCCGTCAGCGACTTGGCTGACGGAGTCCTTAATAAGAACAGTAATGTCTTTGGCTGCTAAGGCACTTCGTTGTGCCAAGGCGCGAACAGCTTCGGCAACGACAGCAAAACCTTTGCCTTGTTCGCCAGCGCGGGCGGCTTCAACTGCCGCGTTCAATGCCAAAAGATTTGTTTGGAATGCGATATCATCGATGACCGAAATAATTTCCTCAATCTTGCGCGAAGACTGGGAAATAGCTGTCATAGATTGAATCAAAGCTTGAATTTCTCTTTCGCCTGACTCGGCAGAGTCACGTGAGGACGAGGACAATGCCGCGGCTTGTTTGGCATTATCTGAATTCATTTGCACCATGGATGTCATTTCTTCAAGGGCAGCGACGGTTTCTTCAAGGGAGGCGGCGGCTTCCGTTGATGACTGAGAGAGACTATTTCCAGCCTCGTTGAGCTGCTCTACGGACATCGTGACGCGTGAACTTGAGTCTGACAGTTTTGCACCAATGAGACCCATCGCAGAAGAGATGCGCGAGGCAATCCACGCCAAGACGGCAAAGACGAGGAGTGAGGACAGGGCCGTCACTAGTATTATGGCTTGATTTGAAGAGGCGACAGATTCATCGGCCTTCAGGTCATCTTCTTGGGCTAGGCGATTGTAATAGTCCGATGAAGTGGCACTCATTTGCGCCATGATTTTTGCGAAAGCGGGGACCTTTGTTTCCATAAGTTCTTTAGCTTGCGCTAGGTTTTCTGGTGTTCCACTTTCCGCAAGGTCGACGATGTTATTTATTAATTTCAAGTATTCCGTTTTGTTCGCTTTTGCTGGAGCATAGGCTTTTTCCATCTCCTCAGTGAACGGTGTCGACTCGTATCTATTCATCGCTTCTTCATAGTCTTTTGCTGCTTTTCGCGCGCTTTTTAAAATCTCTGGTCGCTCTGCGCTGTTGGAGGTTCCCAGTGCAAACCAAATATTATAGCCGTAATTGTTACGTGCTTGGCGCATCTCTGCCAGGGCTTGCAGGTTCGGTATAATATTTTTATGCGAATTTTCCAGATAGTTGGTCAACGTCACCATGCCTGAGTGGGAGATCCAAAAAACGGTTAATAGGGCCAGCATTGGCAGGAACGACGAGAAAAATAATTTTCCTTTAATGCCGCGAAACCAATTTTTTAACGATGTTGCGTTCAAGAGATCCTCCAAAAGCAGGGTATAAATAAGCTTTTATTGCTTCGGCGGATTGGCGTCTAAGATTTAGAGAAAAATGGAGATATGTTTAATATTTGATATTTTGGACCAAAGTAAAAGGGACTTCGCGTGCGAAGTCCCTTTGCGTTTATTCTATTGTCTAGGTTTGGCCTACTTGACCTCAGCCAAAGAGTTGTAACTGTCGCTGAGCTTTTGTTGTCTTTCAACTTCTTTGCTCCAACGTTTCACTTCACCTTGATAGCCTTTTTGTTTTGCTACCCATTCGCTTTCTTCACTCGCTAAGGAACGCATTTTTTGGTTCACTTGCTCGTTTTGTTCTTTCAATGTGTTAGCGCGCGTATTCCAGATCTTTTTTTCTTCTTGCAACTGAGTGAGCTGCAATTGGTAGTCATTAATATTCATGTCGCGTTTCTTCTGGTTTTCTTTGATTTTCGCGATCATCGCTTCCAGCTCTTGCACCTTTTGGTTTTCTTGCGCCAGTTTTGCTTTTTCGTCGTTAATCAACTGTTGAATCTCTTTTTCTTGGTTGCCAACGCGACCCATTGCTTGGTTATTTTCCTCGACCTGCTGTTGCACTTGGCGTTGTTGGTTTTCGACTTGCGACTTCGCTTTTGTCACTTCTGAAATATTGTCTTCAACGGTCTTAAGGTTTTTCTCGTATTCTTGCAGATTGACCTTCGAGTTATTAACGTTGGCCTTAATACGCTCTAAACCTTCTTTGGCAGAGTTCTGCGCCCACGCACTGACGTGCATGCTTAATAAGATTCCGATGGTTGCTGTGGATAATACTTTTGTTAATTTCATCTTGAAAACCTTTCTTAGGACTTAATCTTATTACTCAGCTAAGCCAGCCACACTTGATTCTTGCGGGCAGACATTTTTCAAAGAAGAGCGGTAGTGACCTACTTCGTCTTCCCAGATTTCGCCTTTAAATTTCCAGTTTAAGCTCTTGTCTTTTTGTACTTTCAATTCAGGACGGTCTTTCACATTTACTTCGCCACCAGCCATTTGATAACGGATGTGTTCGCCGGCGCCTGAGTACAGTTCATATTGCAAAACTTCGTTTTGATCCAGAACGCGATTTAAGCTTGCTAACATATCGCTGAAACGACCTTTCAAAGCTTGGGAAGCTTGCGCGCGCAGAACTGTTTTTTCTTTTTCGATACGAGCTAAACCAACTGAGCGCAGATTTTTAATCGAAACGCGGGCTTTTTTGGCAATGTGGTATTGGATGCGGTAACTCATAAGTTTCTTTTCCGCATCTTGGACGCTGGCGATGGCCGCTTCAGAGGGGCTGTCACCTTTGATTTCTTTTTTTGCTTCTGCTAGCTGTTTGTTCGCTTCGTTTTGCTTAGCGATCAAATCGCGCTCTTGCTTTACTAGGGTCAAAGCAACGCGATTGAAGCGCACGATTTCGTCTTCATAGGTATTGATCTGTTTTTGCACGCTCATAAATGCGGGATGGCGTGCTAATTCCACGATGAAAGAGCGCGGCAAGCCATTCACTTCTTTCATTTCTGAATTTTTAATCCAACTTTTCACGGTTTCGTAATAATTTGTCACGTCCGCGTTGGCTTTTGAATAGTCTTCTAGTTTCTTTTTCCAAGGAGCATATTTTTTGCTCATTTCATTAAGCACTTGCACGCCGTCACCGTATTGACACAAGTTCAAATAGCCAACCGTGCGCACAACGTAAGATTCTGGAGAAAAGGCGTTCTTGAAGAAGTCCGTATGCAACGAGAACATGTTGCCGGCAGCACCTTCATAGTCTTCGCCTAAAACTTGTGTCCACGCACTTTCAACCATGGCCTGCAGCCACAATGGATTTGATTTGTCGACTTTCAAGTACGATTGGAAGGCGTCTTTATAGTCGCCTTTTTGAAACTGAATGCGCGCTAAAGTCAAAGCAGCGACAGAACGCAGTTGCGAAGTTTTTTGGTTCTCGGTCGCTTTCATTAACTTTTCTAAGTGAATTGTCGCATCGTCGACTTTACCTTGGCGATAGTTAAACAGTGCTGTTAACAACAAGGCATCCGGATAACGGGGAGACGTCTCTGAAATATAAATCAAAGCATCTTCCATTAAGCCTAACTGTCCTTGGGCTGAATAATGTTTCGCGCGAGTGATTTGGTATTCGTCATTCTTAGTGACGTCCAAATCATATTTCGCGACAAGCGGATCGATCAAGGCGATGTCTGATGTTTCAAGGACTGTGATGTATTTCACTAAAGCTTCTGTGGCTTTTTGCTGCCAGTTTTTATCTTTAGATTCTTGCGATACCTGGATCATGTATTGGCGGAACTCAGAGTTTAAGCCCATGCCTTTAGCTGTCATCGCATAATTGTAAAGAGCTTCAATGCGGTGAGTGGGATCATCCATCAACTCCGCAAAAAGACCCATCGCCAACTCATAGTTCTTTTGAATTTCTAGGAAAATCAAAGCTTGTAAAAGTTTATAGTCATTCGGCTGCATTTCATCCATTTTGGTCAATTGCACCAAAGGATCCGTGGTTCTTGGATCCATCACTGGATTCAGCATTTTAACATCTGGAATTTTTTTGAAAGCATCCGCAGATGTTAGATTTTTTGAAGGGGAGACCACTTCGTTATAGGGTAATAATTGAAATTGTAAAACAGCTGGAGATTCGCGACGGCGTGTTTCTTTGACTTGCACGTCGCGTGGAGCTGGCAAGCGCAGAGGGGATAAGTCTGCTGCTGTGACCTGGCGCTCTTCGCCCAAATCCAGTGCCGGAATATTTTTTACTTTGAAGACTTCGGTTTTGCCGTTCACAACTTTCTTTTGATAGACTTCAAAAGTTGGAACCAGGCTGGACTTCACCTTCAGACTTGCTGAAGGTGCGCGACCTGATTTAGTTACTTTCAGGGCAGAGTCAGCCAAAGCTGTGCTGCACAGAAAGGGAACGGTAATTAATAATTTTAAAGATGCCTTCATAAAGCCCCCCACCCCTGGGAAATTAATGCCAGTACGTAATCCCGATCATTAAAGAAGTATTATTGATGGTTTCCGTACCCAGGTCCCTGTTGCCTGTAACGGGTGTTCCGTTAACCGTCGATCCTGGTACATAGTATTTCATTTTATTTTGTGATGACCACGTGTTGGTTAAGTCCGCACGGATCGCAAAGTGTTCAGAGAAAAAGATCTGCTGGAACACACCTAATTTGTAAGCAAAAGTGCTTTTTTGGATATTGCCTTCCACTTGCGTAATTTCGTAATTAAGTGTTCCTACCCCCGCAGAAAGACCCATATCGAAATAGATAATAGCTTTATCCATCACGCTCATTTTTGCATAAAAAGGCACCCAGATTCCTGACAAGAAGTAAGATGACTTGATGATGTTGTGATCTGGAATCGCTTTATAAGTATTCACGAACTGATGAACGGCATCATTGTCTTTCATTGTTGCTGAATCATAGTTCACTTCCGTACCATAGCGTTCATTAAAGAAATAACCTAAGCTGCCAGATACGATAGTACCTGTGCTGTACGGGTCGTTGAAGGGCACACCCGCAGAGCCTGTAAGATAAAAACGATTGGCTTTGGTGTAACGTCGGTTTTGTACGACGCTGAAATCGTCATCTTTTGCCGCCCAATACTTTTGTTCCAATTTCTTGATATCCAACTTATCACTGCCGCGTTGATCGGATTTTGTATCCGCTGCTTGTTGCGCGAAAGCCTGTGATGTCGCCAAGATGATAGTTAAGATGGTTTTTTTCAACATGTTCTAACCCCTGCCTTAGTTTGTACTTTTGAATAGGAATGGATACGTTACTAGCACGCGAGTTCCACCTTGTGGGTTTGGAAACTTCCATGCTGCAACCCTGTTCAAAATACATCCCT
This sequence comes from uncultured Bdellovibrio sp., assembly GCA_946480995.1. The sequence goes on from CAMLMF010000204.1 coordinate 5,253, forward strand.
CTACGGTTGCGTTTTTCAATGTCGTGTCACCGATGAGCTGTTGTTCCACCGAACCTGATGGTCCGATTGTGAACTTCACAGCAACTTTACCAAATAAATCCGGGTTCGCGCTTAATTGGCGCTCGTAACAATAAAGAATCTGACCAAGTTTGGATTTGATGTACTGAGCGATAATTTCGCGATCAAGACCGCCAGTAATTTCGCCTTCTTCTTCGAT
>CAMLMF010000205.1 GCA_946480995.1 uncultured Bdellovibrio sp.
ATCTCAAGAAACTTCAAAGATCTTGCTGCTTCCCTAGACAAAGATTTGAAAAATAAAAATTTGCTTCCGGGTACGGTCGCGATGATCAAGGGCTATAAAGAAGCTGCAAATGCTGTTGCACAAGAGCCTATTCCTTCTTTAACCACTGACACTGCGACGCGAGCTTACGCAGAAAAAATACTCGGCAAAGAAATTTCGGGCGAACTAAGTTATGAAGACAGTCGCCAAAACCTGCGTAATCTGCGCTTGTCTGGGTTGTTGTACGAATACCTAGATAAGCATCCTGACACAAGCCTCAAACCTGATATCTATTACTGGCTTTCATTCTGCGAAAGTCGCTGGGAACGCGGTCTGCAAGATTCTTTACCAGAACTTTATCTAAAAAAATGTGTCACAGAATTTCCAGGCAACCCGATTGCTAAGAAATGCTTTAAGGAATTTAAAGACCTAATGATCATCGGCTATTCTGGTTCTGGTGGGACGAACATTCCTGCTGACGTCAGCGCAGAAATGGAAAAAATGCGACTTCTTATTGAAACTAGGACTGCTAAATAATGGAAATTTCATTTTTAGGTGGTGCCGGCACGGTCACGGGATCTAAGTATATGGTCCACTCTGCCGACACAAAGATTCTGATTGATTGCGGTCTTTTTCAAGGGCTGAAGGTTCTGCGTCTTTTAAATTGGGAACCTTTGCCATTTACCGCTCGCGAAATCGAAGCCGTCGTTCTGACCCATGCCCACTTAGACCATTGCGGAGCCCTGCCTCTTCTTGTCAAAGCGGGCTTTCGTGGTCGCATCTATTGCACACCGGCCACTTTGGAGCTGACAAAAATAATTCTGCTAGATTCTGCAAAAATCCAAGAAGAAGAAGCAGATTACGCCAATCGCAAAAGATTTTCCAAACACAATCCTGCACTGCCGCTTTATACAACTGAAGACGTTGAAAACGTCTTTGCTCATTTGCATGCGGTTCCACTGCATGAAGCCTTCGCCATAAAACACATCCAGGTGCGCCTCTATGGCGCAGGCCATATTCTGGGTGCCTCCTCCGTTGAAGTTAAGGCCGAGGGAAAGACTTTGTATTTTTCCGGAGATCTGGGAAGACAAGCAGATCCCCTGATGTGGCCTCCGGAAGCGCCACCACAAGCTGATGCCATTATTATGGAATCAACCTACGGCAACCGCAGCCACTCCGAAAAAACCTCGCGCGAAGTTTTGCGTGAATGCATTCTTGAAATCAGCAAAAATCAAGGTGTGCTTTTAATCCCGAGCTTTTCGGTGGGACGCGCGCAAAATCTTGCGCATGAAATCGTGCAACTTAAAAACGAAGGCGCTGTCGACGCGAACATCCCTGTTTACTTCAACTCGCCCATGGGCATGGAAGCCAATCGTCTTTACGAAGAATACCCAGAGTTTCATCGTCTTGCACCAGGAGCTTTTAATACTCTTATGGACCAAGTGCATGAAGTGCGCAATGCGGAAGAATCCAAAGCCCTTAATGAAAGCTTACAGCGCCCGCTTATTATTATTGCCGCCAGTGGGATGATGACCGGCGGACGCGTTCTGCATCACGTTCGCGCTTTTGCTGGGGATCCTAAAAATATTCTTCTGCTTGCGGGGTTTCAGGCAGCAGGCACCCGCGGTCGAGACCTTGTTGAAGGCAAGACCGAAATTAAAATTCATGGGGCACTTAGAAAAGTAAACTGCAAAGTCATTGCCTCTGATTCCTTTTCAGCCCATGCCGATCAAGATGAACTTATAAAGTGGCTAGCTTCAGCTCCTACATTGCCAAAAAAAATCTTTTTGGTTCATGGTGAACCTGAGTCTTTAAATGCCTTGTCGGAACGATTGCAACGCCAATTTAAGGTCGACGTCCAGATTCCCGAGATGAACGGATCCATCCGCATATGAAAGAGTCTTTATCACGCAATCCTAATTCTATTGATGTTCGTGTCCGCACAACCCAGCAGCTTTTCGATGCGCGAGACCCTTCTCCGTTTCACGAACGCGATCTAGATGACAATTTCGTCGAATACCTTCTGGCTTGCGCAGCGGAACATCCGATCAAAGCAAATTTTAAAATCGTCCTACACATCGAAGAAAAACCGTCGGATCTGGACAGTGCAACAATCAAAAACTCTATTCAGCGATACTTTTCTTACCAAGCGAACTTGACCCGAGGCACACTGCGATCTTTTCTAAAACGCGCGCAGCTGTTTCTGGTGATCGGGCTGGCAACCCTTTTTACTTGTCTTACTATTGCGCAAACTTTAAGAAAATACTCCAGCGACAACTTGCTGCTTATCTTAAGTGAAGGAGTCGTGATTTTTGGGTGGGTTTCGTTATGGAAGCCCATCGAATTGATGATGTTCGACTGGATTCCAATTTTGGAAAAATCGCGCATTTTTAAGAAAATATCCCAGTCTGAAATTGAAACTATCTATGGGGGATCGCGATGAAAATTGCTTTCTTTGACTCACATCAGTTTGATAAAATTTGCTTTGAAAAAGAAAATAACAACTTTGGCTATGACATCAATTTTCTGACGACTCGCCTGACCGAACAATCTGCGGCTTTGGCTTCAGGCTGCCTTTGCGTCTGTGCTTTTGTTAATGACACAATCAATCGGGCGACCTTAGAAATTCTGGCTAAAAATGGTACACGTCTGATTGCTTTAAGATGTGCTGGCTATAATCATGTCGATTTGGCATCCGCCAAAGAGTTCGGAATCAAAATCGTGCGTGTTCCAGAATACTCTCCCCACGCTGTCGCCGAACATGCCGTGGCGCTGATTTTAAGCCTGAATAGAAAAATTCATCGCGCGTACAATCGTGTGCGGGAAGGCAATTTTTCCCTTGAAGGTTTAGTGGGCTTTGATTTATTTCAAAAAAAAGTCGGTGTTATCGGCACGGGCCGAATTGGCGCGGTTTTAAGTCAAATTCTTTTAGGTTTCGGCTGCACAGTCCTGGCTTACGATAAAGTTCAAAATCCAGAGCTTATAAAAGCCGGCGTTCAGTACGCGAACCTGGAAGATATTTTCAAGATTGCCGACATCATTTCGTTGCATGTTCCGCTTAATCCAGAAACTCACCATCTTATTAATGAAAAGACTTTATCCCTGATGAAGCGCGGAGTGATGTTAATTAATACCGGAAGAGGCGGCCTGGTTGACACCCATGCGTTGATCGCCGCATTAAAAACAAATCATGTCGGCTCAGCGGGCTTGGATGTTTACGAAGAAGAAGAGGGCGTGTTCTTTCAAGATTTCTCTGCGCAAGTTCTGCAAGATGATCAACTGGCGCGACTTCTTACTTTTAATAATGTCCTATTGACGTCACACCAGGCTTTTCTGACCCACGAGGCTTTACAAAATATCGCAGCAACAACACTTACCAATATCAGCACTTATAAATATGGGCTTCCTCTGCAAAATGAGGTGATCTTAACTTAAGAGTCAGACTTTTATCCACGCCGCGCGCACCCCTTCGACCAAACGTTGCATATCCGCCTGCACTTGTGCTCTTGCCTTGGTCGTTAAATTTTCTAACAACAAGTGCCTGGTCTTTGCATCTGCCAATAATGAAGTCAGCAGATAGTCTTGGTTCGAAATTTCTTTGGTTTTGCGCAGGATCTGTTCTTCGGAAAGCTGGATAACAGATTTTTGTAACATCCGACTTAAAGTTGAAACTTCTGCACTGCTCGCTGATCTCGCCGCATGCACAAACTGAAACGGCACTAACAAAGTAAACTCTTGCTGGCCTTGAAGCAAACGTGCTGAGATACGAAAAACGATTTCTCTCGGCGCTAGAAACTGACAAATATCTTGGGCACTAAATAAGCGAGCTGTAAATTCCAAAGGCACTTCGCTAAATACTTTACTGAGTGATAAATTAAAAGAGCTCTGAATGGCTTCTTCGCTTATTTCTGATTTTTCTTCAAAAATCATGTTTTCAGAAAATGCCGTAAAAAAGAAAGTATAATCTGCTGGCCGCTCACTGATTACAACCTCAGCCGAAGCCATTTGATTGATAGCCTCGCCCAATTTAATGATGTCATGGCTTGTTGTTTCGACTGGGAAGCCTTTGCCAGTCAAGTCTTTGACGAATGAATCAACGAAGGCCTCCATTTCAGGAAATTTGCCATAAACAAAGCGCACAGGGTCTATGACTTGCGCCAAGAAATTTTCACGCGCGCTTGCGGTCCAAGTTTGCAAATCTTGAAAGTCCCTACGCACATCCAGCACTCGGTCTGCTGATTTCATTTTACCGATCAAAGAGCGGATGCTCGCCATTTGTTCATTTTGGACAGTAAACTCTTCTTTCTTTTTTTCAAGAAGACTTTCCAACTGTCTTTCGATTTGGGCAGAAGACTGCGTCTGCAAAGTTTTAATTTGTGGAAAAGAAAAACCCAAACGTTGCCAAAACTGAATCCAGCGAACTTCTTCGATGTGCTTGTTGGAATAGGTACGATAGTCGTTGTCTGCCCGATCAGGCACTAAAAGTCCCTGCTCTTCGAGATAGCGTAACATGCGCTTACTAATGCCAGTTTTTTCTGAAAATTCTTGGATTTTGAACATCACCAACCTCATTTCTGATATTAGTATCGACGTTCACATGATGAGAAGCTCAAGAAGACTGTGGTCTAGTTTTTTAAAGGCCAGCAATCTCTCCGCGGCGAAGCAGCCTTCACCGCGGAGATTGGATTTAGATTTTTCCCATATCGATAACAAAGCGATAGCGCACATCGCTTTTTAGAACGCGTTCGTAAGCGACGTTCACTTGGTCGGGGTTGATCACTTCTATTTCCGGGGCAATATTGTGTTTCGCGCAGAAATCTAACATCTCTTGTGTTTCTTTGATCGAACCAATCAAGGAACCCGCATAGCTTCTGCGCATCATGATCAAAGAAAATGGATGGATCGACAGAGGTTTTTCTGGAGCCCCCACCGAAACCATTGCGCCATCTTTTTTTAGAAGATTAAAGTAACTGCCCATGTCCAGATCTGCTGACGACACCGTATTGATGATCAAATCAAAAGACAAAGCGTTTTGCTGAAACACTTCTTTGCTTTTTGTTAAAAGGAAATTTTTTGCGCCCAATTTTTTAGCGTCTTCACGTTTGCTTTCAGAGTGACTTAATACTGTCACTTCAGCCCCCATGGCCGCAGCGATCTTGACACCCATGTGACCTAGGCCACCAAGTCCCATAATGCCGACTTTTTTACCAGGGCCCGCTTTCCAATGGGCCAAGGGAGAATACAAAGTGATTCCTGCGCACAATAAGGGTGCTGCTTTATCTAAAGAAATAGACTTTGGAATGCGTAAAACGAAATCTTCGTTCACAACAATCACATTGGAATATCCGCCCTGTGTGTAGCCGGACCCATTGCGATCTTTGGCGCCATAGGTGCTGGTGTTACCTGGAATGCAATATTGCTCTTCTTGTTCTTTGCAGTG
>CAMLMF010000206.1 GCA_946480995.1 uncultured Bdellovibrio sp.
TCTAAACGCTTTACGCCCGCTTCAATCAGTCGTTGCGCAAAGTCCACGCGCACAGCCGAACTCAAAACGGTTTTTTCGTTTTGCAGTCCATCTCTTAAGCCCATTTCCACGATCACAACTGATTTTTTCATACTCACTATTTATCGGCAGTTGGTTTAATTTTCACAAGGGATTTGCCCAAAACGACTTGATCGCCCACGTTGCAATGCAAACTGTCGATCGAACCTGCGATTTCGGCTTTCAAAGTATACTCCATCTTCATTGCTTCCATCACCATAACAGCTTGGCCCGCAGAAACTTCCGCCCCCGGTTGCAATAAGATCTTCGTCACTTTGCCCGGCATCGGTGCTAAAATTTGATCTGAAGAGCCCGCCGCGCCTTTTTTGCGCGACTTACGTCCAGTGCCTGTTTCCATCGTAAATGTGCGGCCCGCGTGGTGCACCCATAAGGTGCCTTTGATAAGTTGCGCATGAGCTTTTTGGTCAACACCATCAACACGTACTGTGACTAACATCTTAGATACCTCTCCAGTAAGAAGACCATGGCGAACTAACAGAGGTCGCGGAAGCCCCGCCACCATCGGCTGCTGTCGCAGCTCCACGTAATTGCAATAATGCGCCTTCAGCTACTTTTTTATCTAATTCAGAAATTTCGACTTCTTTAATCGGTTCGCTGAAGTAAGTTTCGATAAAGCGCGTGGTCATCGTGCCCATGACAAATTCTTTGTGCGACAAGATTTCAATTAAGTATGGAATATTTGTGTGCACACCGAACACGACAGAATCTTTCAACACGCGGATCATTTTTTGAATCGCACGTGGACGAGACTCATCCCAGACAATCACTTTGGCAATCATCGGATCGTAATAAGGTGTGATCGTGTCACCCGCTTCAAAGCCGTATTCGTAGCGGCGACGGGGACCTTCAGGCCACTGCACTTCCCCTAACAAACCGGTTGAAGGTACGCCACCCAAGTAAGGATTCTCTGCATAGATACGGCATTCAATCGAATGACCCTTGGGCACACGAATCTGCTTTGAATCGTGTACGAAATCACCTTGCGCTGTCAGAATTTGCATTTTTACTAAATCAACACCCATCACTTCTTCAGTGACAGGGTGCTCTACTTGCAAGCGTGTGTTCACTTCTAAAAGATAGAATTCTCCGTCTTGCAATAGGAACTCCACTGTGCCCGCGCCTTTGTATTTACCCAAAGTTGCAATTGCACAAGCGGCTTCGCCCATTTTACGACGAAGTTCTTCCGTCAAAGACGGCGAAGTCGCTTCTTCGATAATTTTTTGATGACGACGTTGCACTGAGCATTCGCGATCAAAGAAATGCGTCACATACCCAGTGCTATCACCAAAAATTTGAAACTCGATGTGCTTTGCGCGATCTAAGTATTTTTCTAAGAAGACTTTTGGTGATCCAAATGCTGACTGTGCTTCGCGCTGTGCAGATTCAATCAACTCTGCCGCTTCAGCTGAAGATTTTAAAAGTTTCATCCCGCGACCACCGCCACCAGCTGCCGCCTTCACGATCACCGGATAACCAATTTTTTCAGCTTGCGTAATGAGGTGCACGACATCTTGGTTTTCACCTTGATAGCCAGGCACCAGAGGCAATCCCGCCTGCTTTGCCAATTCTTTGCAATGAACTTTATCACCCAAGGCGCGAATAGAGTTCGCTGACGGACCAATAAAAGTTAAGCCCGCTTTTTCCACGGCTTCAGCAAAGTCGGCATTTTCAGATAAGAAACCAAAACCCGGATGCACGGCCTGTGCACCGCCAGCTAAAGCGCCATCAATGTTGGCTTTGATATTTAAATAACTTTCAGCCGTGGGTGCCGGACCAATACACATGGTTTTGGTCGCCATACGATAAGCGCGCGTGCCGATGTCGGCTTCCGAATGCAAAAGGACTGTTTCAATGCCCATTTCTTCGCAGGCTTTGATAATACGAACGGCCACTTCACCGCGATTGGCAATTGCGATACGTGAAAACTTACCCATTAATTAGATCTCCAACTTGGTTCACGTTTTTCTAAGAATGATTTAAGACCCTCTTGACCCTCATTGCTGGCGCGAAGCTCAGCAATCAAAGTCGTGGTGGCCTCTTGTTGTTCTGACCAATTCATAGAAGGAATAGTATTTAAAAGTTTTTTTGTCGCGCGTACGGCTTCCGGCCCGCATTGCAAATAGTTGTGCAAAATCTTTTGTACAGCCGTGTGACCTTCACCCGCGGGAACAATTTCATTCACAAGTCCTGCTTGTTGCGCGACGTGGGAATTAAAGACCACGCCTGACAGCATCAACGGACGAACTTTGCCAGCTAAAGCTTTACGATTCACAAACGCACTAATCACCGCCGGCGCAATGCCCAGTTTTACTTCGCTAAAACAGAACTGCGTGCCTTCTTCGGCGATGACTTCATCACAAACTGCGACAAGCCCCAATGCTCCACCGAAAGCCGCGCCATGGATTTGCCCAATCACCGGCAAAGTGCAATTTGCGATCGTATCGAACATTGCAAATAATTTCACAGAGTCTTCTTTATTTTGCGCAAAAGAAAAGTTCACCATTTCGCGCATCCAATTTAGATCCGCACCTGCACAGAAAGCTTTGCCTTCACCTTGCAGAACCACGGCACGCAAATCTTTACGCGCTTCAAGATCACGAAACACCTTGGTGATTTCTGCAATCATCTCGGGATTAAAAGCGTTACGCACTTCCGGACGATGAAGTTTGACGTACGCAACATGTTCCATTTCCGTCACAACAACTAAAGACATATTACATCCTAAAGACACCTTGAGACTTTTCACCCCAAGATTTGTTAAGGCTGGCAGAAATTCCCAAAGCTAAAACACGGCGAGTGTCGGCTGGATCAATGATCCCATCATCCCACAAGCGTGCCGTTGAATAATAAGCCGAGCTTTCTTGTTCGTATTTTTCTAAAGTCGGACGTTTGAATTCAGCTTGTTCATCCACTGACAGCGTTTGTTTTTTCGCGGCCATCTGATCCATCTTAACTGTCAACAAAACGTTCGCCGCCTGTTCGCCACCCATCACACTGATCTTGGCATTCGGCCACATCCACAATTGGCGCGGCTGATAGGCGCGACCACACATCCCGTAATTGCCGGCTCCGTAAGAGCCACCAATCACCACGGTGAATTTAGGTACGTGTGCATTGGAAACGGCCATGACCATCTTTGCGCCGTGTTTTGCGATACCTTCAGTTTCATATTTTTTTCCAACCATGAAACCTGTGATGTTTTGCAAGAAGATCAACGGCACTTCGCGCTGTTCACACAGTTCAATAAAGTGCGCCGCTTTTTGTGCGCTTTCACTGAACAACACGCCGTTGTTCGCGATAATGCCCACAGGCATACCCCAGATGTGCGCAAAGCCTGTGACTAAAGTTTTACCGAACAAAGGTTTAAACTCATGGAAGCGTGAACCATCCACGATGCGCGCAATCACTTCCCGCACATCAAATGGCACACGACTGTCTTTAGGGATCACCCCATAAATTTCTTTTGGATCAAAAGCAGGTTCTTCCACCGGCATCATTTTTAATTGCACTGCACGTTTATGATTTAAGTGCGCCACAATCGAACGCGTGATCTCAATCGCATGTTCGTCGTCTTCGGCAAAGTGATCGGTCACGCCACTGCTTTCACAGTGTACTTGCGCGCCACCTAATTCTTGCGCATCAACGACTTCACCCGTGGCTGCTTTTACTAACGGAGGGCCACCCAAAAAGATCGTCCCGTTTTCTTTCACGATCACGGTTTCGTCACTCATCGCTGGAACATAGGCCCCGCCCGCTGTACAAGAACCCATAACAACCGCGATTTGCGGAATGTTAGCGGCCGACATGCGCGCTTGATTATAAAAAATTCTGCCAAAATGATCACGATCCGGGAACACGTCCGCTTGCATCGGCAAGAAGGCGCCACCAGAATCCACTAGGTAAATACATGGCAGGCCATTTTCAAAAGCGATTTCTTGCGCACGCAAATGTTTCTTTACGGTCATTGGGAAGTATGTTCCGCCTTTGACTGTCGCATCGTTGGCCACGATCACAACTTCTGTGCCGTGCACGACACCAATGCCAGTGACAACACCCGCGCCCGGAGCTTGGCCTTCATACATATCCCAGGCTGCTAAAGTAGAAAATTCTAAGAAAGCCGTTCCACCGTCAACTAAGGCTTCGATTCTTTCACGGGCCGTTAATTTGCCACGGGCTTTGTGCTTTTTCGTCGCATCCGCCCCGCCGCCTTGCTTAGCAAGGTTCACACGTTCACGCCATTCATTGACGATGCCAAGAAGAGCTTCTTTGTTGGCTTTGAATTCGCTAGAACTTGAATCTAAATGACTTTCTAAAATTTCCATAAAACCTTCGCTAAAAAATTAACTTAAAGCTGGCGTGTGTTTAAAACTTAAATTCAAACGCACATCCGCCACGGCTTGCTCGTTCGCATCGAAAACTTTGATCTCTGCTTCGGCCTTGGCTTCGCGCTGGTCACGGATATGTGACAAGACGACCTCGCGAGAAGTCTCTGACAATTCCATGCGCAGACGACACTCGTCATTCTGCGATTTAAAAAACTCAGACTCAATATGTGTCACCAAAATTTCAAAGTTTCCCATCGGTGCATGACGCATCCACAGCAGTTTCGCGGCTTCGATCGCCGCCGTCGTCAACGCCCCTTCATGCATCGTGTGGGTTTCATTCAAGTTGCGTGTGCGCGCAGGAATAATCATCTCTACTTGGGTGTCGGAAAGGCGAGAAATCCTTAGGCCCATACCGGCAGAGAAAGGACGGACGATATCCAGCGCATAACTCAGGGCAGCATGGGAGGCTTTCGGTGAAACATCTTCGAGCACCGCCGCCAAATCCGCAGCACTCAGGCGAATCCCGCGCTCTTCAAGCTGAGATTTTAAGCCCTCTTTGGCCGTCTGAATTTGCTGACGCAAATTTTGCTCAAGCTCTATCCCCTTCGACATTAAGATTGTCAGCCATTGTTGATTCATGAGATATCCTCTCTTGCACGAGTTGAAAAAAATGAAATATCATGCTCGGATTAAAAAGGGTACTAGTACGCCTTAGAGAGGACACCAGAAATGAAGAAAATTGTCAGCCTCGTCGTTTTTATCGTAGCTCTTGCTTGGACTTGGAATGTCATTCATAGCACACAAGCCGTGGGGTTCGAGACGCACTCCGGCATTCAGTCTAAACTTGCGGAACTCATTAAAAACACTCTCGCAACTAAAAAGCCAAACTCTAAAAACTTAGCGATCACTCGTCTGTGGACGGAAAGTGTCGGCGAAAATAAAGTTCGCGCAGATTTCGCTTACAAGTTTGTGGAAATTTCTGAATCTGGTGAAGAACTTGAACAAGTCATCGAAGGCGAAGCTTACCTTTATCGCGAACCTTCTGAAGA
>CAMLMF010000207.1 GCA_946480995.1 uncultured Bdellovibrio sp.
ATCACCTCGATGACTGACATGTTCACCATCATGCTGGTGTTCCTGTTACAAACGTATTCGACAGCCGATGTGCAAATCGTCCCAGACAATGAAGTTCGTCTGCCCGCTTCAGCTTCCATGCTGAATCCGACAGAGGCGATTAAATTGTCATTGTCGAAAAATTCTTTGAAAATTGACCAAACCAAATTAGCGGATGTGAAAGACGCGGACTTTCTTCCTCAAGACTTAGAGGATAAGGACACGAACTTCATCAAACCTTTATTTGAAGAGCTTGATAAGATCGCGAAAGCGGAACAAGACAAGCCTCATGTCAAAGAAGGTCGCATCCTCCTTCAAGCTGATAAAGATCTTCCCTACGCAACTTTACGCAAAGTTATGTATACAGCCTCTATGGCGGGATATCCTCAGCTGAAGCTTGTTACTTTAGTTGGAGAATAGTTTTATGTATCGCAACATGATTTTACTGCTCGCACTTCAATTACTTTCGATCTCAAGTTTCTCTGCAGAAAGAACTGAAAAAGGGCTTCTACCAGAAGTTCGCTTAAATAACAGCGAAGAAGAGAACGAAAAGAAGGCGCTCAGCAGTGAGGTCATGATCACTCGCTCTGAAAACAAAGCGATTGAATCTTTACAGCAAATCATTAAGAAAAAACAAGGCGCAAAAGAAGAAGCCGACTTATGGTATCGTTTGGCTGAGCTGTACATGCGCCGTTCAAAATCCGGCCGTTTCTTTGACTTACACCAAGATACTCCCCTATTAAAACTTTCTCCGTTTCCTGTGGCCAACGAAAAAGGCTCAGAAGCGATCAAACGCGCGATCAAAATCTATACTAAAATTGAAATGGACTTTCCGAACTTCAAACAAATGGATTCGGTGCTTTTCAATAATGCGTTTGCAAACCAACAGGTCGCTCAGTTTAAACAATCTGAAGCGCTTTACTTAAAACTCACAACTCGCTTCCCGAAATCACCCTTGATTCCTGATGGAACTTTGGCTTTGGGCGAATTGCTTTACGATCAAGGCAAATTCAAAGAGGCGTTAGAGCACTTCTTAACCGTAGAAAAATTCCCGAACAGCCGTGTTTATTCTTACGGCATGTATAAGGCTGCATGGGCGTATTACAACTTGCGTGACAGTGACAACGGCATTAAGAAATTAGTCAACGTTGTTAAAACAAATCCAGCCTTACAAGATGGCGAAACGCCAACGAACCGTCATAACTTACGCCGCGAGGCTTTGCGTGACTTAACCGTATTCGTCGGCGACTCTTATTCCGCTGACAAACTGTATTCTTTCTTTGAGGACTTCACGACCGAAGAAGAACTGGGCGAGTCCATGATCAACATGGCGAAACTTTACGAATCGCACAGTCGTCAAAAAGAAATGAATATTTTCTTGGGTGAATATATCGACAAACGCTCTTCGGGCCCGGATGTCGTGCGCTCGCACTTATTCCTCGTGGAAGCCAATGAAACTTTAAAACTGCGCGACAAAGTGATCACTCACCTACAAGAAGCCAGTGACCTTTGTAAACGTGACGCCACTTGGAGGTCGCTACAAAAAGCTGACATCCTAAAAGCATCCTGCGAAGAAGGCTTCCGCCGCACTAGCCTGGACATGGCAAAAAAATGGTGGGAGATCTGGCTTAAGAACAAACAAAATGTTCAGTTCTCAGATCTTACTCAAAAATTGTTTAAATTGATCTTGGACAACGAAGATCCAACGAAGCCAGATCTTAAAACTCGTTATGCTTACGCTGAACTTCTTTTCCAACTAGAAAAGTATGACGAAGCAAGTACGCAATATAAAATGGTCGGTGATAAATCAACAGACCCTACTTTGCGTCATGATGCTAACTATGCCGCTTTGTATTCGAAAGAAAAAAGTATCGAGAAAAAATCTGATCCTTTAAAAGATGCGGAACGCAAAGAATTGGCTACAAATTATTTAGCCAAGCATCCTACGGGTAAATACGCCACTGTGGTTAAATTTAAAGTTGGCCATATCGCTTACGAAGAAAATAACTATGTTGAAGCTGAAAAATGGTTAAAACCATTAACAATGCTAAAAGCGGGGGACCAACCAGATATTAAAAAGAAATCTGAAGACTTGATGTTGGACATCCTGAACATCCGCAAGGACTATGCAGGAATCAAGGCCTTCACCAAACAAGTGGTTAGTTCATCTAGCGATGAAGATCGTAAAAAAAGCATGAATAAGATCATGGAAGAAGCGCACTTCACGGAAATCCAAGAGTTCGCAAAAACAGGCGACAAGGATCAAGCTTCTCAGAAACTGATCGCGTTCGCAAAAGAGCACGAAAACTCGAAGCTTTCGCAAGATGCTTTATGGCAGGCTTTAAGTATTCTGTACGCAGAAGGAAGAATCTTTGAAGCCGCAGAACTTTCAACCAAGTTCGTGCAAAAGTATCCGAACGACAAGCGCAATCTGGACGTCCTCAAAGACACAGCGAAAGCTTATGCTGAAGTCGGTCAGATTTCAAAATCAGCAGAGACTTTATTAAAGATCGCCGATCTGGACAAAAAAGATCGCAACAACCAACTTGAAATGGCTGCGGACATCTATCTTTTAGAAAAGAAAACTAAAGAAGCTCGTGCGGCTTACATGAATATCTTAAATGGTGCTGACAGCAAAACGTTGGAACGCATTTATTCCAAACTTTTGGATTCCTATAAAAACGAACCTCAGTCGTCAGAACTTGAAAAGTTGCAGAATCAAATCTTAGCTAAAGGGATTGAGCCATTCACGACACAAATCATGATCGCTCGGGCTCGTGCGTTCTTAGACGCTGGTAAGATTTCACAAGCTTTTGACTTGTCGCTAAAAGCCAACGGTCGTGATGCACCAGCAGAGGTTCGCGCTGAAGCACGCTTGATCCAAGCTCGTATTTTAGAAAAAGAATTGGTCCAACAAAGTGTTAAAGCCCGTGAAGAAAAATTCGCCTTGGTTCTTTCCATGAAAACGGAAAAACTAGATAAAGCGCACACGGCATACCACACGACTTTAAAAATGAGTAAGGACCCGTACCAGCAGCTTGAAGCCATGCGCGGTATTGATCGTTGTTATGGCAACTTCATTGAAAGTTTAGAAACAATGCCGTTACCAGCGACCTTAGGTGCCGAAGACCAAAAAGCTCTGCGCGCGGAAATCGCTAAATTAACAACACCGATCCAAGAAAAGAAAAATGAAAACGAAGCGAAGTTAAAAGTCTTGGCCGCTTCCAAAGGACAAGCCACTAGCACAGAGCGTGTGCTAGCTAACGTGCGTGTTGATCAAACTCTGCCGCCTGTGGTGCAATACCCTGCCGCGGATAAAATGGCGGCCTTCTTGCCAAACGCAAAAGACATGAGCATTGGTAAAGTGACTCGTTTTGAGACAAAAGCAGCGAAGACCTGCAACAAGACTTTAGTAGGCAGTGGTGGCGTAAATGAAGCGAACGCTTTTGATATTGCCGGCAACTGCTATTATTCAAAACAATATGAAACAGTCGAGCGTCTAGGTCTAGAACTTGCGAAAGCGAAAGAGACGCGCGCTTTAGGTCTGTTCTTCGCAAGTCTAGGGGCTGAAGGTAAAGGTTTTAACGACAAGGCTTTGTGGATGATTGAAGCCGCGTTAAAGTCTCAACCAGAGGTCTCTCCTTTCGTTTATCAAAAGGCCCGTCTGCTTTATAAAGAAGATGGCTTAAGCAGCGCAATGCCATTTTTCGAAAAAGTTTTAGACATGCAAATGCCTTCGACAGAAATGCAAACTTTCGCTGGCGTGAAAAGTTTCTCAGAGGGAGATTTCACCCGCGCGATTGAAAAATTATCTGCCTTGTCGAAAGACCAGTTGTATACTCTTGGTGTAGGAACAGTGATGAGCGAAGCTTACGCCCAGAAGGGCGAGGTCGACAAAGCATTAAATTTGATTAAAGAATTGCTTAATGTTCGCAAGGAAAATGTCGATTACTTATTACAGCAGGCTCATTTATTTGAGACCTATAAAGGAAGTCCAACGCTTGCGCTGGACTCATATGAAAAAGCTTTTAAAGCCAGTCAGCAATTGGATATGCGCGATTGGTTAGGTAAGAAAATAGAATATTTGAAAACTCAGAACAAAGTCGGTCAGCACGTTATCTCGGGAGACTTGTAGTATGGAGGGTACAAGTGAAAACTATCATCACAGCGATGGTTGCTTTCATTCTCTTGGGAACAGCAACGACTGCCTTTGCCAAACAAAGAACAGTCCGTAAAGTCCAAGAAGTCAATTTTGGTGAGATGAACCTCAAGGGTACGATTCGTAATCCTGATGGGGCCTACCTTGTGCAAAAAAGGGGCATTAAGTTTATGCCACTTTACGATGTGCAGAAGGATATGGATGCCCGTATTCGCGAATCAGCTCTTTATTTGAATAACTAGGATTAGAGGTAGCCAATGCTCACGTTAATTGTACGTCAATCCCTGAAAAACGGGACTGCGAAAACTTGGAAGTTGCGTTCAACAAACACAACACACACATTCGGTTCAAGCCGCTTGGCTGATGTTATTTCCGTTTCACCCCACACGAAGGGCATTCAAGGTCTTTTTGAATACCGTGACAACCGTTGGTGGTATGTGAACATGGACATGGAGGCTAGCGCGAATAGCTCTAACTCCCCTGCTCTGTGCATCGATGGTGAGAAAACTTTAGAACTTGCCGATTGCACTTTAAAGTTCACACCGGTGATGAAAGAAACGGACCTTTACCAGCGTTTGGAAAGAACCGGTAAAGAGTCGCGCACCAGCGACAAAAAGTTTCAACTTTTTATGGTCCGTCAATACGGCCAGATCGTTGAAACAAAAGTAGTTCCATTAAATAAAAAATTCGTAACAACGATGTCGGGCTCACCGCTTGTAGTTGCCTGCACGCCTTCTGACGACTGGCACAAACAAGTGATTGAAAACTTGGAAATCAGCCAAAGAACTGTTTCTATGGAAGACGTGGCTAAACTAGGTCACCTTTCTGCAGATCAGTTGATGGACAAAGAATCAAAACGCGGTTTTTACTTCGTTTTAGGTGCGGCTCTTCTCTTGGTTTCTGTCGGCGTTTTCGCTCCGAAAAAAGAAACTGTGGAAACTGCGGCAACACCTCCAAAAATAGCACAAAAAATTATTGTTAAAACAGAACTTAAACCAAAACGTAAACGCATCGAAGCAGCCGCTCCGGCCCCTGCTCCGAAACAAGAAGTTGTCGTGAAAGAAGCTCCGGCGACAGAAAAATCAGCAAAAACTGAAATGCCAACAAGTGGCAGCCAAGGTAAAGTTTCAAAAATGATGAAGTCGATCGCAGGCGGTCGTATTTCTCAATTGATCGGTAAAGTTTCTGCCCAAGCTGCAAAATCA
>CAMLMF010000208.1 GCA_946480995.1 uncultured Bdellovibrio sp.
TCCCAAGCACCCAACGCTTCCAATTTTTCTTGAATCGCGCCTTGTTTTTCAATCAACGCGTTCATCGCATCAGGGTCTAAATCTGGATCGCTGAATTTATCGTTGATCGCGTTGTATTCCTTCATCAGCTTGGGAAGTTCGCCCATGCCGGCAAAGATATTTTCTTTTACGGTGAGTGTTTCGTCGAGCTTTGGTTCCTGTTCAAAGTAACCGACCTTCATTGTTTTTGAAGGAAAAGCTTCGCCGATAAAATCCTTATCCACCCCTGCCATAATTCTAAGCAAAGTGGACTTTCCAGAGCCGTTCAAACCAAGAACGCCGATTTTTGCGCCGTAAAAGTATGAAAGATAAATGTCTTTTAAAACATATCTTTGCGGAGGATATACTTTACTTACGCCCTTCATTGTGTAGATAATCTCTTGAGACATGATGTCATTCTCCTAACAAGTTCGCCGTAATGGCATAGCCCGGGTAATCTATCAGGCTAAAAATACTTGTCAAATGGAGTTCGTTTTACAACACTATCGCCCTTGTGCATGAAGCACTTCGATAGACACCGATAGAAAATCTATCGGCCTTCTAAAGATAGCGAATAGAACTGAATGAGTGACGGCAACCTAGACAAACAACTCCCTCCTACCCAGGACTTATCGACGACAAGCGATAAGAAAGAGTCCGCACGCAAGTCTCTGTTCGGGAATCTGAATCAAGATCTGAAGGAAGCCTTAAACTCGTGGGACACGCTATCTGAGACCATGAGCACGAAAAAATCCCCCGACGAAGAACAACTGCAAGAGGTCAAACGCCTTTTGGGAGAGCTTCAATCAAAACTGAAAGAATTCGGCGAATAACAAAAGGCCGTTCAAAAAGGTTTATATGCAAGGCGGAAGGTTCTCACTTCTTCAACGGCCTGCTTTGTCGTGCTTGCTGCCGCCCAGACACTCGGGCGAATCAAAATTCAATTGAGCTTTTTGCTTTTCCCACTCTTCCGGCGTCAAAGTCTTCTGCGTCAGAGCATGCAGCCCTGATTGCAATTCATCTTTCAAAAGATCGTTGATCATCCTTTGGCGGTCGATACGGGATTTGCCGGTAAAGGCTTGGGAAACGACCAAAACTTTGAAATGCGTCTCGCTATTTGCGGGCACCGAATGCATATGGCTTTCGTTTTCCACTTCTAAGTGTTGCGGAGCCAAAGCCTTATTTAAAACCTGTTCGATGCGCGCGTAACGAGACATTTTAAGATTACTTCTTTTCGATTTTAGATTTAACGAACTCAAGGCCCATTTTCGCCATCGCGATCACGCCTTTTTCTTCAAGCTTCTTTTCCACATCTTTAGCTGTGCGCAAGGCTTTAGCTGCAGCCATCTGCGCTAAAGGATTGCCCACAGGCAGACCTTGGAATTGGCCGTCTTTCACCCACTCATCCGCCACGGTGTCAGCAAGCTCCATCACTTTGGGGGCTTTCATGCGGATCAAATCGCTGCCGTAAAAGTCCAAGTGGATTTTGCTGTCGTGGTGATGACCTTCTGAAGGCTCTTCGCCAAATGCCGGGCCCCCTTCTGCGACCATTTCTGCTTCAGCCAGGATTTCTGGTTCCACATGTTCTGGGGCGACACCTTCGTTTTGCGCTTCGGTGTTGATGGCGTCAGCTTCTTCAGCTTGGGCATTGTGTTTATTCGCTTCACTGTATGGGCGGCGTTTATTTTTATGTTTATTCACGGGCGTATCTTTCTTCGCAGAATGATTATTCGGAGTGGAAGTTTTTTTCTTACCTTCGTAGTCTTTGATTTCTGGCATATAAACCTCTTAGGCAAAGCCTAGCATTTCACGGGTCACCAAGTCATAGTCCGCTTTCACCGGGGACTTCCCAGCAAATAGACTTTTACCGGAACGGACCGTGTTTTTCACTTCTGTCGAGGTGCGAATATAACTCTTCATCAGGGAATCCTCAAAGGAATCAATGCATCTCTGTAAAAGTTCATGACTGGTGTTTTCTCGCCCATCGAATTTTGTGAACAGGATTTTTCTTGCGAAATCCAATTCAAAATCGCGCTTGATGTCTTCAAGCTCTGCCAAATTCTTTTCAAGCCCCAAGAATGCGAACTTATCGGGATTTACGGGTAAGATGATTTCATCTGAAGCCACCGTCACGGCCGTGTTCGTTGCGCTAAGGGCTGGGGCCGTATCAATCAAAATAAGATCATAACGATGTTTGATTTTTTCTAAAGGACCCTTCACCGCCTGCGCCCAGTTACGGTTCGAGTTGGCAAGAACGCGATCCAGAACCGAGTTATTTAGCGAGGAGGGAATCAGATCCACGTGGGGTTCTACGAAATGCACGCACTCATCGATGCTTTTACGTTTTTCCACGATATCCACCCACACAGGCAGGCTTTCATCTTCAACGCCCAGGGCGAAACTGAGGTTGGCTTGCTGATCTAAATCGATGAACAAAACTTTGGCGCCGTACATGGCGGCTCTTAAACCCATGTTAAGCACCGAAGTGGTTTTCGCCACTCCGCCTTTGAGCATCTGAATAGAAATAACTTTTTTCGGATATTTATAGCCTTCAGCCAAAAGAACTGTGCGCACCTCTTCCGGCAATAACCAGGGGGACTTCAATTTCTTTTTTAAGCGTTTTTCTATTCGGGCTTTGCAGACGCTCGAGGGAACTTCCATAAAAGAGGCAAGATCACTTAAAGTGATGCAGAATTCCTGTTGCGCCAGCGCTGTCGTGGACATAGGGGACCTCCTGTGAAACTCAAGCCTACCCACAGGATTCCTTAAGCGCAACAACAGCGCAGAGAGTTATCAAGTTGTACTTAGAGCGGCGGCGGACTGAAGTCTTCTAGGTGCTGCACTTGCGACCGCAACTGGCGGCGCAGCTCTTCCACGTCAAACTTATAGGTCCATAGCAATTGTTCACGCATCTTGCGCAACTGCCACACTTGTTCCGAGGTCAGAGGGCGCATGTTGTCGATCATATAGCGTAAATGTAAATCCACCTCGCGCTTAAAGTCGCCGACATCAAGGTCGTCTTCATTTTCTAAAAAGTCTAAAAACTCGTGAATAGCTGGATTCATACAAAACCTCCTGGACCATTTGCTCTATTTTACGGAAGAGTACAAAGAACGAAAGCTCACAGACAGTTCTTGCCAAAAATCAGTGGGTCGTTGCGCTTTAAGATTTCTTTTTGTTAAAATAAATAGATCGAGTTCGGCACAAAGGCAGTTTATGAAATTTCTGGCACACAGTTTTTTGAGCGTAGTTTGCGTTTTAAGTTTAATTTCTTGCAATAAAAGCGATAGTGGCGCCGCCGCAAATAGTTGCTCCACCGCTCAGCTGGAAACTGATATGACCGCGCTGCTTGCACAAGCCAGTTCAGAAGTGGACTTTTCCTATGTGATCGAGCGTGCTGATGGACGACGGTTTTCTTATAATCGCGGCTCATCAACCCTCACGACTTCTTACGAATCTGCTTCCACTTCTAAGCTTGTCACTGCCGCCGTGATTCTGCGCCTTGTGCAAGCCGGAACTTTAACTTTAAATGATCGCCCGCAAGATCATATCACTTCTTGGCCACTCACGAATTCAGATCCTCTTTATACTCTGACACTGAAGCAGCTTTTAAGTTTTACCTCGGGTCTTATGGCCACAGAACCCGCATGCATAAATCTAGGTGCCTCAAACTTTGAAACTTGTGTCGTAAATATTGGCAATGCCAACGCCAACAAAACCGCAAGCCCTGGGACTCAGTTTTATTATTCAAGCAATCACATGCAAGTCGCAGGCTTAATGGCCGTGAAGGCCTCGGGCTTAAGCTCATGGTCCCAGGTTTTTGCCAACTTCAAAACGGCCACAGGTCTTTTTGGCTCAAGCACTTACGATCTGCCTTCAAGCACCAATCCGCGCTTAGCCGGTGGTATGCACTGGACGGCGCAAGATTATATGGCGTTTCTGAAAGCACTTTCGGCAGGTACACTTTTAAACTCCACCATGATGACGCAACTTTTGACCGATCAAACAGCCGCGGCAACAATCACTTATTCTCCGACAGTGGAGGCGATGAGTGAAGACTGGCATTATGGTTTAGGCTTATGGCATGAGTGTCAAAGTTCGACTTATAACTGCACCCCGGCGGTGCGCGTTTCAAGTCCTGGGGCTTATGGAGCTTACCCCTTCTGGGATCGCTCTAAAAATTATTTCGGTATCGTCGCACGCCAAGGAACTTTAGGCACTTATCCAAAAGGTATTGCGATCGAACGAACTGTGCGCAGCAAAGCGGAAGCTTGGGCGAGTTGCACTAACAATTAGGAAGAAGGCTTTTTATGGCTCCGGAAATGGCAGCCTCGTACATCATCGGTTGGATTCCGTCAGCCATCGTCACGGGTTTGCAATTTCAGCGGCATCGTAAAAAAGTCGCCTCCCCGCCTTATCGCCTGCTGCAAGCCAACTTGCGCAAAGTGGATTTAATCTGGCGCGAATCACGTTCGGATGTGGAACCTTTCAGCGAAGGGAAGGAAGACTACGATCTAAAGTCTTACGAAAAGAATTTGCTTTTAATGGGTACTTTTTTCCTGTTTTTAAGTTGGCTGGGCTTCTTCTTCAACCTGCTGGTGTTAATTTCCGTGCATTCCTTAGCGGTGTCCCGTAAAGAAAGAAAACTATTTTCTAGCGATTTAACTGTCCAAGATCTGACTGCAGATCAAGTCCGCCAGATTTTGAAGGAATGCGAATGAAGCCCACAAATAACTCAAACAAACTGCCGATCATTGAAAAATCTAAGAATTGGGTGATCATCAACAAACCGGCCGGAATTTCCGTACACAACGAAGCCGGTGACGTGCGCAGTCTTTTAAAGAAGCAACTTCATCCCGGGACTTTTGATGATATTTATCCGGTTCATCGCTTAGACAAAGAAACTAGTGGCATCTTGGTTGTCGCCACCGAAGGTGAAACCGCTGCAGCCTTGGCCGAACAATTTCAAAACAATAAAGCAGAAAAATTTTACTATGCGGTTCTGCGTGGCGCGATGCCTGTGTCGAGTGAGTTCCAAGAATGGGCAACACCGATTTCAGATAAAGCCGAAGGACGAAAAAATCCGCAGGGTCTTTTGAAAGATCGTGTGCCGGCGAAAACTCTTTATAAAGTTCTTAAGTCGAATAAGTTTTTTTCGTTGGTTGAGTTTCAACTGATGACCGGTCGTCAGCATCAGATTCGCAAACATGCGGCCCTCGCAAAACACGCCATCGTCGGTGACACCCGATATGGCGATCAAAAATACAATGACCGCATGGCCGAAATCTATGGCACCAACAGAATGTTTCTGCACGCGTTTCGCTTAAGCCTTGCGGTGAATGGCGGTCGTCCTCAGATTTTC
>CAMLMF010000209.1 GCA_946480995.1 uncultured Bdellovibrio sp.
ATTCAATTTTGGGACGGTCGAGTATCCAGCGTAAATGAAGTCATTTTTCATCCCATTACAAGCGCCATTGAGATGGGTTCCACCGAGAAAGACGTTGTTGAAAGAGTCGCAAAATCTGAGAAATATAAGTCTCTTTTCAAAGGAAAAATTGACAAAGAGTTTATAGAGAACGCTATCTCACAGTATGTTTTAAGTCTGGTCAGCGGGAACTCGAAGTATGATCGATTCGTCTCTGGATCAAAAGATGAATTCAGTGAAGATGAGCTTCGCGGTATGAATCTTTTTTTTAACGAGTATCGTTGTGCGACCTGCCACAGCGGTGACAACTTCACCTCCGAAAAATTAGAAGCACGTTGCGGTTCATCACCAACAGAGGCTTCAAACTCTTATGGCCACAAATATAAAGTTCCAACCCTTAGAAATCTTGCGGGTTCAAAACCCTATCTCCACAATGGTCGACTCAACACTTTAAATGAAGTTTTAGACTTCTATAGCGGAAGCAGCGCCACGAATAAAAATGCACTTACTCAGAAAGACAAAGATAGAATTGTTAAATTTCTGAATACGCTGAACTCTGACATTTACTCTTATCGCCCAGAAAAATAGTTCTTTAGACGATCAAGTCTGATCTTTCGAATGTTTTGTCTGTTCGTTTGGTACTTTATTGGCTCCAACGAATAGCGCCTTTCAAGATAGTTAAACAGTCGACTTTCAAAAGCTGCGCTTCCCCGGGTGTGAGCCAATTCAGAAATAATTTCCGCCCCATTTTCAATTCCCAGCTTTATGGATAAAAGAGACTTGAGATAAAAGTAAAGATCCCTATCGTCTGGGAGATCGTAAGAAAAATAGTATTTATAGCGAAGCTTAACATAGTCCGTAAATCTAACAGACTCCTCGCGCTGAAATTCTTTTGGAATATTTAAAAAAATGTCGCTTATTCTTTTCTGTGCGCGAATATTATACTTTTTCTCTAAATCTCTTAGGTATTGAATTCCTTCTGGAAGATTGTACAAGGCATCTAGATTCTCAATCATGTCGACTTGCCAATCTGCCATCCAGACATCGGAGGTCCTTTGGACAGAGGCTGTGGCCTCTGTGTCGCAGAAGAAATATCTGGCGTTTATCAGGGTCGTTCTAATAGTTGGGCTATAATCAATATTGTATTGCGCAAGAGTTTGCAGAAACGGACGTGTATCTTCGTCGACATAAAGGCAGTTACTTAAAGCCCATCGTGCGATTTGCAACTTCAGGTCTTCACTTTTGGTCGTTAAGAATACTTCTTTAAGAACATCCAAAGCATTCTTAAAGTCATAGAAATTTTTATATAAGACAAAGGCACCGTAAGTCTTTAGCCATAAATTTTTTGATTTTAAATATTCCGTCAGACCCTCTGGCTCTTCTGACAAGTTGATGGCAACATCAAGCCCCGCATCCCTATCCACATCTATTGCCCGGCCAATATCCATTAGCATCTTTCGCTGAATGCTTAGATATTGAACGTTATTGAACAGATTTGTCTCACATTTTTTGTCGGTTTCGAAATTACAAAGAAAGAAACGACGGCCATACTCTGTGATATAGGCTACTAATTTAAAGCCGCCAAAAAATACCGCGCGCTGCTTTTGCAATATCGCGGGAAAGATGAGCTCTGCAGAAGCAAAGTAGTAGTCATAGTAAGGACTCCTCTTAAAGGAGTTTGCGATCATGGAATAGTTTAAAAAGATCGGCATACTTAAGTTAGACTTCTGTGGCACAAAAGCATTTTCAGAGTACACGAGGTCTGATCGAGGGTCCTGCTTAATAACTTTACGAAACATTTGAGACAAATTAATGGGTCCTGCTGGCGCTGCTTCAATCGCACTTGGGCTACGATAACGAAAATATGAAAACTCATTTTTGCTGCCAAAAAGAAATGTGTCGCCATGGAACGGCAAAGGATTAACGCCCACCAAGTACTTGTAGTCGCCCCACAGGTTCTCTCCGTGATCCGACATTAAAACTATTGTTGAGGAACTCAGGCTTCCATCTCGCTTGAGCATGTCAAATAGCGGGTTTAGCATTTTTTCGACAAGCATCTTTACGCCACGGAGATGAAGTTCTTGATTGTATGCGGCTCCTGCCAAAATTCGCGCGTGCTCTTTAACCTCGAAAATCTTTAAATATGTCTCGGGATAGGAGAGTCTTTTATATTCGCTCTCGCTATAAACCTGATCAGGATAATAGGGGTACGGCAACTGCAAGGGCGTATGCAAAAAGCATGTATGGAAGAAAATAAGTTCTTTTCTTTGGTCCAATTTATTTTCTTCCAGTGCTTTTCTAAAGTTTACCAGGATCCCATTCGCGTTCTGGCCATAAGAAAAATTCGAATTATCGTACGCTTCCGGAAAAATGAGTCGACCCACAAAGTTGTCAAAAGCTCCGTAAACTACGATGCTAGAGAAAATCAAACCCAGAGAATTACTTCGCTGCTTATTTTGTGGAGAAAAAACTTTGTCGATGACATCCCCAGAGAATATTGGTGACGTGGCCATTTCATCTCTAACAAACTTTATCCCGTATCCACTATCCTTAAGACCCTTCAGGGTTTCAAAAAGACTTTGTTTCGGATTTGCCATTTCCTCGTTATATGGATACCTGACTGGACCTTGAAAGGGTGGCCGACCGGAAAAGATCGAGGCGAAACTGCCGTGGGTTTGTGTTACGTCTGCGATTACATTTTCCTGTTTTTTGGATTTATCCAAGAATTCAGTCAATGCCGTATTGGCAAACCGACGAATGACGTCGTCAGAATCGGCATTCAAAGAATCAACAGAGATAACTATGATATTCTCTTTGGGCTTATCCGCGTTCTCAACGCTCGCTGTATCAAAGTCACCGTTCGTCCCCAGAAAGATCACATTGTATGACAAAACGCCGGCAACAAAAAACAGGGCTGCTACTGCATTTGCTTTTGAAAACCGATGCTGAGTTAGTACCCAGCACTTTCGAATTTGCCACAGACATAGAAGCAACAGGAAACTGCTGGCAGCAATAAGAAGGGGTCGCCCGAGAAAGCCAACATTTGATGGAAAATATTGGCTAAATCTTATTCCGTATATAATTTGTGGAAAACGAACTGTTGCTAACAACAGAATATATGCGAAGATTAAGCCGTAAAATAGTTTAAATTTTGTTACCTTTAAAGCGGAAGAGATCCAAACCAAGAGAACCAAAAGTACAGTTATTAGTGTGAAGTAAGGAAACGCTATGGATATCAACTCTTCGAAAAATAGATCGCTTCGAAACTTAATGGTATCCATTCTTAAAATTATAGAACGG
Source organism: uncultured Bdellovibrio sp. (assembly GCA_946480995.1). Next base: position 3,319 of record CAMLMF010000209.1, read on the forward strand.
ATCGACTGTTCCATAGTAAGCAGATCAAAAACAACAAGTCCGACAAAGAAGCTCATTGCTGGTCTAACATGTTTTTCAAAGAAGAGCTTCACAACCATTTTCTCCCAGAGACTCTTGATGACTGTATGTCGACAAACAACCAAAAACAAACTTAAACTTTTTATACGGTCTCACAGAATAAATCTTCTTTCTGGTTGTCTGTTTTTTCTATTCACAGTCTATGCATTTTTTGAATTAAAGAGTCGGCCCGTATTTGTGGATGAGATGTTCTTGATTCGCGCCTCGTTCATTCAATTTCACCTACCGCTTATCTCACCCCAGCACGTCACGCCATTAACATTTATTTGCGGCTTAATCTTTAATTGGATTAACGATCTTGGCAAAATGCTTCTTGCGGTTCGTTTTTTTGATTTAGGATTTTTTCTTTTCGCATTGTGGGTGGTACCCAAACAACTTATAAAAAATGAATGGGCCCGGCTTTGGTTTTTGGTGATTATGCTGGTTCATCCCACCGTTTTGTATTTTCAGTCTCAGGCAAAATATGACGCTCTTATTTTTGTGATCTCACTTCTTTACGTTGGTATTATTCGCCAAAAGAAGACTCTGGGAAACTTATCACTGTTTTTATCTGCGGTTTTGCTTACCTCCACACTCAAGGGAGTGTATTATTTTATACCATTTTTTCTTGTGCTAGCGTGGCAGTTTTTTGTTACCACGACGGACTTAAAAAGTCGCAAGAACATTATCTTTTTCCTTTTCAAGCTTGCTGGGCTTATATGCACATTTATTTTTGTTTTTTCGCTTTTCGGAGTTTCGAACTTATTCTTTGCAACATTAAAACAGCAAATTTGGTTGTCCCAGGGTATTCCAGAATCTTCGGTGACATCCTTTAGAGTCTTTACCGTTTTAACCGATGGATCCTTTTTCTATGGCTTAGGAATTGTTTCGCTTATTTTCTTGTTTAAGAACTTCGGCCTTTTTTTGCGCTATGGCTCTGACTTGCTTCTATATTTACTTGCAGTCATCTTGCTTGGTTGGACCTATTTCTTAGGCCACCCCAACCCATTCAATCCCATGGTCTTGGCAGCCGATCTTGCTTTGGCTTGCTTCATACTGATGGTTTTTTCTGAGATTTATAATAAAGTACTTTCACCCACCGCGGCCGTCCCTGCTCTTATTTTATTTATGGGATTGCAGCTTGCTTTCAATCCTTACTTCTTTACGACTTTGCACAGGCTCCCCCTGCGGGGCTTTACAATAGCCGAGTCAGAGGACATCTTAAAGAGAGCACGGATTTTAATTCCTCCTGGCAGTCGTGTTTTTGATCCTCTTGGTCTAATCTATGACGCCCTTCCATGTACAGATCAATGGTATTTAGATGCTCCCTATAGGCTTAAGCTTCTTGCTGGCGAATGGATGAACAATATCGACTGGAAGAATTGCGATTTTGCGTTGTTTTCTTTGCAAACGACTCACTTAGATATTCAGACGCTGGGCCAGATATCCAAAGAGTTTGATTTCGCTGGGAACTATCCACTGATGATTAAAAAAAAGCCGCCTCAGAAGTGAATCATTCGTTTAAATTTTTAAAGATCTTTCCTTGGATTACGGCCTCAAACGGATGGATTCCAAAAAATTCGTTTTTGAACAACATGTCTTTTTCTTCATCATAGTTGAACCACGGCATCAGTCCCAAAACCAAATGAACACGGTCATAGTTTGGGGATCCCGTAAAGGTAACTCGATGGGGCACTCTGGTGTTCCACACGTATCCATATCCCACTTCTAAGTGCTCTTTTATCGAAAGACTTTGACCCCAATCATCCTCGCCTTCAATTTCAATGAAATAGTCGGGACCGGTAAAAATGGGAATATTCACTCTTAAATTTTGATATATGTGCTCATCAATATGCCAGCCCGCCGTCGCCTTCATTTCTTCTCCGGCTTTCGGGCGAGCCACTGACAATCGACTTCGTGTCAGATCGAAGTTTAAGAGATTTAGCAATTCTGAATAGTGTTTTTTTACAAGGGGATGGGTCTTA
>CAMLMF010000210.1 GCA_946480995.1 uncultured Bdellovibrio sp.
GCCATCAGCAAGCCGGGCTGGACCTTGCTGGTGCAGGGCATGGAAGCCTTGCACATCGATTGGCAAACGGGGGCGGCACCTACTCCGGACAAAGCTGTGCCGCGTGAGCAGTTAAGTAAAGACACTTTGAAGGTGCACACGATCACTGCTTTCTTTGTTGGATCGAAAACGCGCATCGATACTTTACGTCTGCAGCGTGAAATCAACAATTACAAAGATGAACCGTTACTAGCGATTATCCCTGGTGTGACATTAAGCGAGTTATGGAATGGTCTGTCTTATGTCGAAGGCGTCTTGCGCATGATTTCGTGGATGGTTGTGGTTGTCGGTTTTATGGCGATGTTGATAGCGCTAACGACAACGCTGAACGAACGTCGTCGCGAAATGGCGATCCTACGTTCTGTTGGCGCGACTTCTTCGCAGCTCGTAGGGCTGTTGGTTTTTGAATCGGCTTTGTTGACTTTCTTAGGTGTTGTCAGTGGCGCGGTTTTGTCTTTAGTTCTAGTGGCTTTGTTAAAGCCTTGGTTAGAAACAGAGTTCGGACTTTATCTAACCGGCAGTGGCTTCACGGCACGTGAATGGATTTATATGCTTGTGACACTTGTCGGTGGTACGTTGATTGGTTTAGTGCCAGCATTGCGTGCGCATCGTTTGGCTTTGAAAGATGGGTTGAGTGTTCGGCTTTAGGAGTTTGATGTTAGCTTCGCTCAAGAAAGCCTAGCGTTCCTGAGCGAGCTTTGTATCGAAATCAAGGGATTTCTATTCAGAAATATAAGAATAAAGTGCTGAAGTTTAACTATCGTTCAGCAACTTTTAGCCACTTACTGGTAAAGCTGGATATTTCTGTTTTATAGTAAAAGTAAGCTTCATTCTCTCTTAATTCAAAGGTTGTTATTGTTTGAGATCTAACAGTCGTTCGATGCCCCAAAAAAGTATTATAGAACCTATCCTCTTTCTTCAGCTTAATGCCTATTCCTGTGGTTGTAATCACTCTATCGTATCTTTTACTCTTTTGGACTCGCAGCGACCACAAGAGAACTACAGCTCAATTCATTCGAAGACCTCTTAGATACAAAGTTCTCAACGCCGCAAAATACATCTCCACGGATATTTTTGTTCAAAACAATTGAAATTAAACTGCCTGATTCGATGCCAGTGGTCTTAAGAACATCGTGGTTAACATTGAAATATTTGCGCTCAGCTTCTTCGAGGTTGTCATTAGCGCCTCTTTTATACTTCCGTGCCTCTAGAGTTACAGTTCCATTTTTTAGTGAGGCTGCTGTTATAGCATAGTCCACAGTTTCTCCTCTACCATCCGAAACTCTAAGCGCTCCGGCAAATGATGAAATTGAAGAGAGCATCAAAATTGAAATAACAAATTCTTTTTTCATAAATTTCTTTTCGCTAAAAATTAATGTTTCAAGTTTAGAAAATCGCTTAGTAAATCATCAACTCGACTTTTGAATCACAAGTGTAACTACCCAGGGCATCTTTAAAAGCAAGCCGGCCCATTAAGAGATGCCCATCGTAGGATTCGACAGAGAATTTATCATCACCAAAGTTTCCTGAAAGGACATTGACTGACTTGATAGCGCTTCGAGATGACAGCATAAAAAATTTGTTTCCCGCATATGGGATAGCCGCGACGAAAGACAGAGCGACCTCACCCTCTGGCGTTTCCATCAGAGTTCCTTGAATCCTTATGTCCCCGCGAAGACCGCAATTGTTCTCTACGATATCCACAGCTTTTCCTGAAATCTTAGATATTCGGATATCCTCTGCATAAGAATTAATTGATAAAAATAGGATTATAAGACCAATAAAAACATTTTTCATGAAAGCTCCTTATTAAAAAGCTCGTTTGTGTTAAAAGGCTCCGGTATTAAGAGTTGCTAAGCAGTCAACTTTGTTAATATTGTTCTTTTAGCCTTTTGCATATCTGATCAAACTTCTCTACTCTATTTTCAGAAATAGAAAGTCCATGTTCCTTACGATAGTTTTTAAGAGCTTGCGTATCGTTAGCCGAGCCAAATCGTTCAAAAATCATTGCTAAAATATCTATAAAGGGCTCCTTCGTAATAGTAGCGTAAAAAGCTGCTGCACTAGCGGGAACGCCGTTAAATTCTCCATAAAATGTTATCTGTCCATCATAGTCTTGGTTTGCGAAAGCCAGCGCGATCTCGCTGACGCTATCTCTATATGGAGAATAGTCAGAAAATGGTTGAGAACAAATGGCTTTTGCCTTTTGAATGGACAAATGAAAGCCTTGCTGAATATTTTCGTGGTCATTGACTGCGGAATAAAAGCCGAAGCCGTTTTTATCAATGCTGGCTCTTAATTTCAGAACTGAAATATCCGTACCTGTCGTCAATAAGATAACAACCTTACGAAGGTTTGCCATTGTCACGTGCGAACCAGCTGCTTTCATCTTTAAATATTTAGACATTAGCAGTTCGTGAACATAGAGCCTAAAAATATCTTCTTCTTTCATATTTTTGAGATTCATTTCATCAACGAAAACCTCATCGTTCTCTTGATAAGCCGTTTGGTCACTTGAAAAGTGCAATCCAGTTTGCTCAGCAGGAAGTTCCGAAATCTGACGTGGGATTACATACCATGTAAGATTTTCGGCGCTTTCTCGAAGGGTTGATGCAAAATCGGGAATGGTCGCTTTTAAATTATTAAAAAGCTGGGCCACCAATTTATTCTGACTGATAAATTGCTCACTGGTTCTCGCGAACGATTCAATCATCTGACCGTGTACGGTATTTCCACCGCCGCCGTTGACAACTCCGCCGCTCATTTGGTTGAGATGTTTCTTAATTTCAAATGATTCTTTTAATGAACCTTCAGATGAAGAACGAATCTTTTGTTGTAGCTTTTCAATAACTGGCAAATTTGCTTGAGATAAATCCGTGGCCTTAACTTGTGATGCTTGTCTTGCCCCAGAAAGAGAAAATGACCCTCTGTGTTGGTTTAGCGAGCTTTGAGCCCAGGAATTGCTGACAATGCCTAAGCTCATTAGGCCCACTAGTATTAGAAACTTCATGATATATTCTCCTCGTTTCAACTCAATGCGAGCTTTATGCCAGCATGTTGGTTTTTCTCGATAAAACCGGTAATTCGGTTTAAATAAACGAGCTCAATTGAGCCCTAATTTCACGCATCTGTTCCTCGACTTTTTCAAGTTCTACACTGATGTCATTAAGATTTGGTTTTTCACCCGTTACAAGCTCAGTGACAGAAATTGCTAACACCTGACTAATTTTTTGAAATGGAGGAATTCTCATTCCGCGCCCATTTTCCCAATCTAAGTAAGTGCTTTGAGGAACTCCAATTTTCTGAGCCATTTCTTTTGCTGAGAGCTTTTCGTTCTCTCTAAATTTCCTAAGTCGCTCGTGGAGTTTTTCAGTGCTCATAAATTTGTTTGCCTCGTTTTGAGACAATTTAATGCAAAGCAATAAAGCCTTCTAGATGTTTGAAGTAAAAACTACTTAAAAGTTTTTACTTATTGGTAAAAACTTCCGATAAAATACTGAATTAACGGAGAATTTATGATTTTCGAATTTGATGACTATCGCCAATTTCTATCTCAGTTTCTCTTAAAGCTTCCTAAAAAAGGTTACGGCGAGGCTCGAAGAATCGCTGCTCACTTAGAAGTGGGTTCAACTTTCATCAGCCAAGTTTTTCATGGTTCAAAAGATTTAAGTCTCGAACAGGCAGATCTATTATCGGAGTACTTAGGGCTTGGAGCGCTCGAAAGAGATTACTTTATTTTACTTGTTGAAAAGGAGCGTGCTGGCACTAAACGGTTGAAACAATATTGGATCACAAAACTTGCAGATCTTAAAAAATCATCGTTAAAAATTTCAAATCGCGTCAGTGTCCATCGCACTTTAACAGACGAAGAAAAATCCGTTTTTTATTCAAGCTACATTTATTCCTGCGTTCACACCTACACTTCAACAGCAAAAAAAGGTCGAAGTCTTGAAGAAGTAAAAGACCGCTTCGAATTGCCCCGTGCCAAGGCTAGTGAGATTCTGAAATTCCTGTGCGAGATCGGACTGTGTAAAGAAGAAAGTGGATACTTTTTAGTAACCGATCATCACACTCATATATCGAAAGGATCGCCCCACCTATTAAAACATCATGCAAATTGGAGAATTAAGGCGATTCAATATTCAGAAAATTTGTTGGATGAAGAGCTTATGTACACCGCGAACATCTCAGTTTCCAAAAAAGATTTTCTAAAAATTCGGGAGGAAGTAACGCAACTTATTAAAACGATGGTGAAGACTGTTCAAGAATCTGATCCAGAAGAAATCGCTCAGTTTAACTTAGATTTTTTCTGGATTAAAAAGTAATATTTTATTGGCACATGTAGAGTTTAAATTCGTTAGATTTTGATCTGTCGGAGACGGAGTTGCGAAAAGGTCTATGATAATTACATGACCAGGATTAGCGGGCGGCCCGAGCCGCCCCGTGCTAAGCTGCTTTAACTTTTACTTTATCTACCGCTTCCGCTTCGTAGTCAGAGTATGGAGTTTTCACTTCCACCATTGAACCGTCTTCAGCCTTGTAACCACGAACTTTATACATCTTGATCGCTTCCGAACGTCCTTTGACTTCCGCAGCGCCGGCAAGTTCCACTTTGAAATCTTCGCCAACTTTGTCGATAACGGTGTCGGTTACCAGCAAGTCCGCACCGAAGGCTTTTGTTGAAGCTTCGATACGTGACGCGGTGTTGACGGTATTTCCGATAACTGTGTACTCCATGCGCTCGTCAGAACCAATCGTTCCCGAAATTGCGCGACCCGCATGTAAGCCCATGCCGATATTGATGGCGGGTTGTCCGCGCGCAATGCGGCTTTCGTTTAAAGTCTCTAAAGCTTTGCGCATTTCTAAGCAAGCACGCAAGGCTTGATGGCAATCGCGGTCTGAGCTTTTCGGTGCGCCCCAGATCGCCATGATCGCGTCACCGATAAATTTATCGACCACACCGCCATGGGAATTAATGATCTTCACCATCGCACCAAAGTATTCGTTGAGCATCTCGACAACTTCTTCTGGTGAACGTTTTTCCGAAAATGCCGTGAAACCACGAATGTCCGAGAAAAAGACCACAACGTCTTTGGATTGTCCGCCGACACCGATGTCTTTGCCGATTAAGTCTTCAGCCACTGAAGAGCCATGGAACTTCGAGAAAAGACTTTTCACCTTATCGCGCTCTTTCAAGCCCTCGGTCATGTGATCAAAGGCTTCTGCCAAGTCACCCACTTCGTCATGGGATTTGACTTGCGAGCGGGCTTTGACGTCGAAGTTTCCTTTAGAAACCAACTCGA
>CAMLMF010000211.1 GCA_946480995.1 uncultured Bdellovibrio sp.
GCCATAGAACATCGTCAAACCAACGATCAAGGTATAATCGCGATCATTTAAGGCTGCGACGAACTCGGTTCCTAAGCCTGGAATTGCAAATAGGACTTCGACTAAGAATGAACCAGAAAACAACGACACCAACAATGGTCCCAGATAACTTAAAAAAGGAATCATCGAGTTCTTTAAAACGTGATGCACCAGAATCTGCCACGTCCCCACCCCTTTAGCACGCGCCGTGCGCACATAGTCTTGGCGGAAGTTTTCATTTAAAGAATTTTTTAGGATACGCACTAATGCCGCCATCGGGCGCAGACACAACGTCAGTAAAGGCAAAATGTAATGTACGGGACTTGAAAGAAATGCCACCGGCAACAGGTTCCAATAAAAACCAAAGAAGTAAATTAACAGTGGTCCCCAGAATAAACTTGGCAAAGCCAGGAACGTTATCACGGTTTGATCAAAGAACTCTTCAAGCCAACTGTCTTTAAAACGCAAAGACAACATCGCAACGACTAACGCACCGACGACTACGATCAATAAAGCCAAAAGATTTAAAGAAAAAGTATTCCGCAAACCCTGACCGATAATATCGGCGACAGTTCGTTCCGGGCGGATCATCGACACACCCAAGTCGCCCTTTAATAAAGCTCCGGAATAGGACAGCACTTGTTCCGGCCAACTCTGTTCGACCTTCCAATGCTGCATTAATTGGGATTTTACAACGGGATTTAAAGCCACCTCATCATCAAAGGGGCCGCCAGGCAAAAGCTTCAGCAACAAAAAGGTAAGCGCCGCTAGGACTGCTAGCGACGCTCCAATTTCAAATAACTTTTTTAAACAGATCCTGACGAAACTTTCGCTCAAATGTCATCCCAGTTTTCTTTTCCTACTAGCTCTGTCGATGCCTTCACCGGCACTGCTCCGGCCATATAAGGGAAAAGATCTTTTTTGTTGCCGTACAATTGTGAATAAATATACGAATTCGAAACCACGCGCTTTACATAGTTACGCGTTTCTAAGAATGGGATGTGTTCAATGAACTCATCCGTTTCAAGATTGCCGAAGCTGACCAACCAGTTTTTCACGCGATGAGGTCCCGCGTTGTAACCAGCTGCAACCAGGGGAATCGTGTTATCAAACTTATCCATCAAACGTTTTAAATAACGTGAACCCATACGCACTGAAGTTTCTGGTTGCAACAACATCGGTGCCTTAAATTCTTTATCGCCTAAAAGTGTCGCAAGTTTATGACCTGTGAAAGGCATGACTTGCATTAAGCCCAAAGCACCCACAGGGGAAATCGCATCGCGGCGGTAATTTGTTTCCGCACGCATGATCCCCCACACAAGCTCTTCAGGAACTGCGAACTTTTTCGTGTACTTTTCAACTTGCTCGGAATACGCGCGCGGATAAGCGAACTCCCAAAGATAACGAATGCCTTCCAGGCCATGGGCCGCACGTTGACCGCTAAAATTAATCTGTGCAATGTACGACGAACGATTGTAGTGACCTGCGGTATTGTACTCGCTCATCAATGTGCGCAAGTATTCGCGATTTGAAGTTTTACGTTCGATATCGTAAAGATCCCAACGCGCCCACTCGTTTTCACCTAAGATCATCATATCGCGAGCTCGTGCGAAACGCTTCATCAAGGCCGGATTCGAAAAGACCGTGTTTTTGTCGGCCACTTCGTCGCCATCGGCAACTTCCACAGATTTCATATCTGGATTGTCAGCAACACCAGATTCTGCTTCTTCGTTTTCACCTTTTTCATCGTCAGCAGAATACTGAGTCAGAATTAAGTTTTCTTCTGATTCCGTTTCATCACCGCGATAGTCTTCTTGTGCTGACGGCATTAAGAACTCACCCGCTGAAAAACGCGAAATCAATCTTGGGTGAGTTGGCAAAGCACTTTGCGCAAGTTTCGTTGCCTTCACATCTTCCATCTTTTTTAAACGCGCCTGGGCCACAATCGAGTAATAACCCATCAATGGATCTTTCGCTAAACTTTCCATAATAGGACGGGCCTGATCGACTTTGCCTTGACGGAATAAGCTCATCGCCATCCAGTAGCTGATACGATCTTGCGGAAACGATTTCCAAGCACGTTTGTCGATGCGCTTTTGCACACTCATCTTCGCAAAATCTTTGTAGGACCCTTGATAATCACCTTTTAAGTATTTAAGCCAAGACAGGTGCCATTGAGCATCGCGGTTCAAACCAGATTTTGGATACACCTTCATAAACTCTTGAAAGCGACGAGCGGCTCCGTCGTAATCTTGAAACTGATAACTTAGGAACGCAGATTGATACAAAGCCTGACGACCGGTTTTTGATTTCGGACTTAATTTATAAGCAGAGTAATAAGAACCCACCGCCAATTGCACTTCGCCGGCACGGGCTGCAGCAGAAGCAAACAGTACTAAATAATCAAAATTTCTTTTATTGGCTTCATAGTAGGGCTTTAAAATTTCAACAGCCTTTGTGACTTCACCCTCTTGCAAATAGAATTGCGCCTGCAATTTATCTGCTAGGTATTTATCTGACTTCGCCAGCTTTTCTTTCATCACGTTGATTTCGCCTTGGGCTTTTTGGTCAAGACCGGCAAACAACAAATGTCTGACACGTGTGCGGAAACTGTCTGTTGTCACTAAGCAATCTGTCGGCTTACCTTGAAATTCGTTGGCGGCCAGATCAACACTCCAGTCTTGAACTTTCGCGTATCCTGGATAACGTTCATACAACGTTTCAAGCCACTTGCACATTTGGTGATGACGGCCCAAACCTTTTTCTGCCGCAGCCAAGTTATAGATAATATCTGGATAATCTTCCGTGTTGCGCGTGCGTTTTTCCAGCTTCATAAAGTGCGTGCTGGCTTGCTTGAAGTTCTTTTTTTCTAAGGACAACTGCCCCAACAGACTTGACGCCTCGATAGTCATTTTCACGTTCGGTGAAAGATCCAAAATCTTTTTGAATTCATTTTCCGCTTGATCCAACTTTTGCGTTTTCATATACGCTTGCGCCAAATAAAAGCGCACGTATTCTTCTAAAGAGCTTTTCTCTTTCAAAACACTTTCAAAACCCGCAATGGCTTCTTCGTATTTCGCACCACGGAATTTTTCTAGAGCTCTTTTAAAGCCATCCAGGTCATTCTTTGTTTCTTGAGCTCCGACCACAGAGCTAAAAACCAAAGAAACTGCCAAGCATTTCAACGCAATTTTCATAATGTACAATCCTTGTAACTCTTATCCAATAATGATACCGAATAATCATGGCGAAATCTAAGACGAAAACGATCTATACCTGTCAAAATTGTGGAGCCCAACGTCCGCGTTGGGAAGGAAAATGCTCTGACTGCGGCGCGTGGAATTCTTTTGTGGAAGAATTGCAGATGGCAGAACCCAAGACTCGAGGTTGGTCCACGGGGACACCTGAGAAAGGCACACCTTCTGGCAAACCAGTCACCCTAGACCAAAGCCTGGAAGAAATAAAATTGGATCGTTTCGATACAGGGTATGAAGAGCTGAACCGCGTTTTGGGCGGCGGCTTAGCCCGTGGCAGCTTCGTCTTGCTGGGCGGATCCCCAGGCATTGGCAAGTCCACATTGTTGTTACAAATGGCCGGTGGCCTTGCGAAAAATAAGCACAAGCTGTTGTACATTTCTGGCGAGGAAAGTGTCTCGCAAACAGGTTCGCGTGCTCATCGTTTAGGCATTCGTTCACCCCTGATTGAAATTGCCTGTGAAAGTAATTTGCAAACCATCTTAGAACTGGCGCGCCATAAGAAGCCTGAAATTTTGGTCGTCGATTCGATTCAGACCATGTACCTCCCCGATTTACAATCAGCCCCTGGTTCGGTGGCACAGGTGCGCGAGTGCGCTGGGCACTTAATGGGGTTAGCCAAACAGGAAAACATCACGGTCATTTTAATTGGTCACGTCACAAAAGATGGCGCGATTGCAGGGCCCAAAGTTTTAGAGCACATGGTGGACTGTGTTCTGTCCTTTGACGGCGACATTTCTTATAACTTCCGTTTGCTGCGCACCCTGAAAAACCGCTTTGGTGCCGCCCACGAATTGGGCGTTTTTCAGATGAATTCCAAAGGCCTTGAAGAAGTCGCCAACCCTTCTGAATTGTTTTTAGAAGAGCGCGGTGATCAATTGATTGGTTCGGCCGTTTTTGCTTCGATGGAAGGAACACGTCCGTTGCTTTGTGAAGTGCAAGCATTGACATTGTCTAGCCCGATGGCCATGCCTCGGCGCACAGCTTTAGGGATCGACATCAATCGTTTGCATTTGTTGACCGCAGTGCTCGACCGACATTTGGATATTCGCTTAGGCACAAATGATATTTTCATCAACGTGGTCGGTGGTTTGAAATTAATGGAACCGGCTGCCGATCTAGCAGTGGCCGCTGCCATTTTATCAACACAAAGCCATCGTGAACTTGACGCCAAGACCTGCTTTTTTGGCGAAATTGGGTTGACGGGCGAAGTGCGCGGGGTCTCTTTTGTTGAAAATCGCATCCGCGAAGGTGATAAGCTGGGCTTTCAACACTTTATCATTCCGTTTTCTAACAAACGTCACCTAGCCGATTTGAAATTATCTAGTGACAAGAAAATCACTTTCATTCGAAATGTTAAAGAGCTCAGTCGATTGATTTAACGAGGTGACAAATGTCTGACGCACTTAATGCCATTCAAAAAGAAAAATACAATCCCGGCGATTACATTTTCTTTGAAGGCGATATCGAAAATCATTTTTATATCGTTGAAACCGGCGTTGTGAATATTTTTACCAAAGATCACACCGGCCAACGCATTCCGATTTTAGATATTGTGGATGGCGAATCCTTTGGCGAATTCGCAATGATCTCAAAAGCGCCGCGATCGGCCACCGCCCAAGCGGTCACCGATGTGGTTTTAGTTAAAGTTTCAGAAGAAGGCTTTAAACAGTTGATGTCAGAACTGCCTGTGTGGGCGGAATCGATGATGACGTCCTTTGTCGATCGTTTGCAAAACATGACCGACAAAGTCCGTGAGTTAGAGCAATTTAAAAAACGCTCTCAATAAATTTCTTAGTCTGCTGGCACTTGGCAAGGCCCTGTTGCTGGCAGCGAATCCACATAACGATTCGAACCAAAGTTGTCCCGGCATGCGCAAGTCGGAGACGGTGCTGTCCACGCATCTTGAGAGTCATTCCCCCCACCATAGGAAGCCATACGCTGACATGTCCAAACGCGTTTTGGCGCCCCTGGTTTACAAATCAAGGAACACTTTTCATCCGCAGCAGGAACATCGGGCGCTTTGCTCCAACAGCCTAAACCTGG
>CAMLMF010000212.1 GCA_946480995.1 uncultured Bdellovibrio sp.
GCAAGATCTAAAAGGTCGTTTAAGACATAAACGAACGAAGCTGTGAAGCTAAAGCCCAAGAACGCAAGCAGACTGTTAAAAAAGATTTCTGTATTTAAAATTTTATGCCCGGCAAGTGCCGGTAAAAAAACCAAAACATTTTTAACCCATTGATGGGGACGAATCTGTTTGATTAACAACTTCCAAGGGTGGACGCGATCCTTAATAAAAATGACCGGTTTCTTAAAAGAGTCGATTTTACTTTTCACGGATCTTACTGGATTTACGGCGATGATTTCCGCAGACTCTGCCCACACAGCTAGGTCCGCCGCACTGTCGCCGATATAGGTAAATGAATTTGCGCCAAGATGTTTTCTTAGTTCCGCAAGTTTGGCAGGGCCTTTAAGGTTTTCTCCAGCACTGCTGCCAATGACTTTGTCAAAAAGACCTAAGTGATTGGCGACGGCTTCCACCCAGGGCTGCGGACTTGCCGATGCCAAAATAACAAGGCCTCTTTGTTGGCGGCGAAAATCTTTAATAATTTGTACGACCTCTTCGCGATAAGGCAGGTTCTGGGCTTGAAACTTTGTGTGAGTTGCGAGCTGCGCCTTAAAAAAGGCTTTGCCTTTTAGAAGCCACAAGAGGCTTGCTAAAAACAACAAAGGTTTTGTTTTTAAAAGCACCAGCCATTGCTCATAAAGAGCATCCGTTTTTATTAAGCAGTCATCCAGGTCGCAAACAAGGTAATAGGTCATGCGCTGAGTCTATAACGTCTTTCGCAAAAAAGGTACGCCGTACCTTTTTCAGATGCGGCGGATTATAGTTTTATGATAGCGCAAGAAAGCAATAAGACCTTTTCACGAAGTCTGCAGTTAAGCGGACTTATGCAAATATTTTTCCGTAGTCCAGCTTATAAGAGTAATAGCGGCAAGGCATGTTGGCCAAATAAAGAATCGTTCATAGTAAGCCGGAAACAACAGCAAGTGTAAAACCACAAACCCCAGCGTAAGAAAGACGACGTCATTCGCACTTTGCGACTTTTGTGCTCGGACGTTGCGATACCAGTAAATGAAAAATCCCAAGTATAAAATAAAATGTCGGTGTCCAAGCGTTTCCTTAAAGCCGCGGAGGTAAGCCTCTGCATACGGTAAGAAAGTCGTTGGCACTTTCAGCTCTGCAGGAAAAGGACTGATTTCAATAAGTGTGAAGGTAAAGATTTTTAAAAAGCCATAGTTGTGGTGCAAGCGGTTGACTAAAACATAAGCAATAAGAGCTGGAGCTATGACCAAAAGACCGCGAAGGAACTCTTTTCTTTTGAAATAGCAGAGACTAAAAAGTCCGCACAAAATGATATAGTCAGTGCGAATCAATGGAATCAAAAAACTTAATAAAACAAGGTAAGGGTTGTTGCGAAGATACAAGTAAACAGCCACGAGCGCCACCAAAGTTGCCAGAGTGTCAGGGGTGGAAAGTGCCGAGGCATCCTTCAGGCCTGAAAAGACAATAAGTAACGGCAGGCTAAGGGCGTAAGCTAAATTTTTGTTTTTATAAAACAGCGCAAGACTTAAAGCACAAAGAGCACCGCAAATGGCGCTTAAGATATAGGTCACAGCAGAGTAGGGTATTGCCAGAGTTTGCGCCAAGCCGCGAATTGCCGCAACATAGAGCACGCGAATCGTGTAAAAGGGCAAGTGTTGTGAAAGTGATGCGGCATCTTTTGCAACAGTGCTGCGGTAATCACCTTGTTCTGTAAGGTCTTTGTATTGGTCTTCGGTGGCTGAGGCCCGAACATCTGCAAAAGTTTTTGTGTGCAAGTCTTCAGGGGACAGTTCTTGGTTTGAATAGGCAGCGGCAACGTATCCGATGATATCCCAGTTGATATAAGGGCGCAGGATACCAAAGCCAGCAAGAAGGGCACTTACCAAGAAGCAGACTAGATGAAAGGAAAGAGGGCGGCTTTGAAACAGAAATTTCACTGCAGGACTTTTGTTTGTTTTGTTTTTAAATATCCATAGGCAAACCCGAGATAAAGCAAAACATAGTTTCGACATTCTTGCAGTCGAAACGGAGCGTCGGTCATAGAGCTTGCGAATAACGCGACGATCAACAGTGTGCCCCCTAAAGCGACTTGCTTTAGGTTTGTCTCGGCCTTAGAGCGAAGAACTTTGTGAAAGTAAAAAAGAGCCAAGCCGAAAAGCCCTAGGTAAGAGAGAAAACCAACCAGTCCTGTGCCGGAGAGAACTTGCAAGTATTGATTGTGAGCATGACCCACTAAATATTCTAAAGGAATGTTCATGCGTTGATAATATTGCAAATAAATTTCTTTGGCTTGATCGACACCCACGCCGAAAATGGGATTGTCTAAGAAAATTTCCCAACTGACTTTCCAGATGGCGATGCGGCCAGATTCAACCCCAGTCGGGGAAAAATTTGTCGTAAGTAAGCGGTTTCTAATACCAAATGTGTTCGTGGCGTAAAACAATCCGCAGAGAGTGAATAGTGCTGCCACGGATGCCGCTAACAGCTTGCGGCGGCAGTAATAAATTGCAACCAACAGCGCTGTGACACAGCCCATCCAGGAACTGCGAGAATAAGTGGCAATGATCGCTGTGGAAAGTCCCGCAAGTGTACCAAGTTGGATGAGAAAGGTTTTAGTGCGAAAGTTTGTTTCATAGGCAATAAAGCCCATGTAAACACCCCAAAGCAAAACCAGGGTCAAGCCGAAGTGGTTGGGATTTTCGTAAAGCCCTAGCATGCGACTTTCCATCGTCACAAGTCCAAAGGGTTCCTGGGATTTTAAGTAAAGAAGATAATAAATAACCAACAACGGCAGGATAGATTGCAAACGAAAGGGAGTTTGCAGTTTCCCGACCTGGCTGCCAGCGTAAATGCACAAGAACAGCCCCAAAATCCAGCGCAGCTGGGTAATATCCGAAACTTGTGCCTCGTTCAGCGGCCAAAGCCACAGGTAGCCCGCAGAGCAACCAATAAAAAAAGTAATCGCTAAGGCCGTTAATGGCCCTCGTTTAAAAGAAAGATCATCCAGAACAGTGCGAAGTCCATCCGACTTGATGTTTACCAGCGCAAGCAGAGCAAATGACACGAAAAAGATATCGACGGCATAAAAGTGAATCAAATTGATCGCAATGCAGGCACCCAAAATAAGCTCCCAAGCTGCGGCTTTGGAGTTGTTTTGGTTTTGCCATGGTAACGTGATTTTCATTCTGTACACGATATTAGTAAAGGTTTGTGGTAGCTAGCAATAATGCCATGAGCCAAACAGAGCTTTGCAGGGTGCTTTCGCATGTTTTGATGTCTGTAAGGGAGTGCACTGAGAAAATCCAAAAACGTCATTTTAATTGACGCTGTTTTTGGGAGCAGATAAAAATATTTTTTGCGATTTGAACTAAATCAACAGAGGGAAAAACTCATCATGATGTCTGATATTCTTAGTCTGATTGGACGTACCAAACCGTTGTTTTTGAAAGACATTGGACAGCGGGAGGCAGAGCTTACAAAGATTGTCAGTTCATCTTCTTTTCTGGTTCTAGGTGGCGCAGGGTCCGTGGGACAAGCGGTGGCTAAAGAGATTTTCAAAAGGAATCCAAAAAAGTTACACGTCGTTGATATCAGCGAAAACAACTTGGTTGAATTGGTGCGCAATATTCGCAGTTCTTTTGGCTACATTGACGGTGATTTTCAAACCTATGCGTTGGATATCGGATCTCTCGAATATGATGCTTTCATCGAGCAAGACGGCAAGTATGATTACGTTCTTAATCTTTCCGCGCTGAAACATGTGCGCAGTGAAAAAGATCCGTACACGTTGATGCGCATGGTGGATGTGAATATTTTTAATACGGATAAGACAATTTTGCAGGCGATTGCCAAGGGTTCTAAAAAGTATTTTTGCGTATCGACGGATAAGGCTGCGAACCCGGTCAACATGATGGGGGCGTCAAAGCGTATTATGGAAATGTTCTTAATGCGTCGAAGTCGGCAAATTGAAATTTCCACGGCCCGTTTTGCCAACGTGGCTTTTTCGGATGGATCCCTTTTGCATGGCTTTAATCAGCGTGTTTTGAATCGTCAGCCGATCGTGGCTCCAAACGATATCAGACGCTATTTTGTCACTCCCCAAGAATCAGGCGAGCTGTGCTTGGCTTCGTGCCTGCTGGGCGAAAATCGTGATATCTTTTTCCCGAAATTAAGTGAACAGCTGGATTTGATTACGTTCTCTGACATCGCGGTTAAGTATCTAGCAAAGTTGGGTTACGAAGCGTACCTCTGTAAAAGCGAAGAAGAAGCCCGGGAGCTTGTTAAAACTTTGCCAGAGCAGAAAAAGTGGCCATGTCTTTTCACCGCGAGCGATACGACAGGTGAAAAAGAATACGAAGAGTTTTTCGTTGAAGGTGAAAAGCTGGATATGGAGACCTTTGAAAGTCTGGGCGTGATTAAGAATGAATTTAATTACGACGAGAATCTTTTGAATCTTTTCACTGAGCGTATTGCCGAACTTAAGAAAAATCGCGCGTGGAGCAAGGCAGATCTGGTCAACTTATTTGTTCGTATGATTCCTGCTTTCGGTCAGAACCACAAAGAGACAGGTAAATACTTAGATGCAAAAATGTAGTTCAGAGATGTCGCAGGAACTGGCTCAATTTATTCGCGATATCTATAAAACCAACGAATTTATCCCTTTGCATGCGCCCACGTTTTCAGGCAGTGAAGCGGGGTATGTGCAGGAAACAATTCAAAGCACTTTCGTGTCCAGCGTTGGGAAGTTCGTAGATCGCTTCGAACAGGATATGCAAAATTATACCGGCAGTGCGCGTGCGGTCGCGACGGTGAATGGAACCTCGGCCTTGCATGCAGCCTTGTATCTTTCTGGGGTGCGAGCGAATGACATCGTCATCACTCAGGCCCTGACTTTTGTGGCGACTTGCAATGCTCTTTTTCATTTGGGTGCAGAGCCTGCCTTTGTCGACGTGGAAGAAAACAGCTTAGGCATGTGTCCACAGGCTCTTGCGAACTTTCTTGAAACTTACGCGGTTCGAGATGCCCAAGGCCAAGCCGTAAATAAAAAAACCGGCCAACGTTTTGCCGCTGTTGTGCCGATGCACACCTTCGGTCATCCGGTTCAGCTTGATGAAATTCAAAAAGTTTGTGCTGAATGGAATATCGAACTTATTGAGGATGCGGCGGAAAGCCTGGGATCTTATTACAAGGGTCGCCACACGGGCATCATAGGACGTTACGGTATTCTAAGTTTTAACGGGAATAAAATTATCACAACCGGCGGGGGAGGAATGGTT
>CAMLMF010000213.1 GCA_946480995.1 uncultured Bdellovibrio sp.
GCTAAATAGTGGTTGGCAACGTGCCCGATTTTGTTAAAATCGGGTAAGTAACTATCTATTGGGGGTAATATGGATAGCTTAAAAGACCTCGTAGAGTTTATGGCAAAGTCTCTTGTAGACAAGCCTGACAACGTCGAAGTTGATGAAATCCCTGGTCAGCAAACCACTCTTCTTGCTTTAAAGGTCGATAAAGAAGACCTTGGTAAGGTTATTGGTAAGCAAGGAAAGACTGCTGCGGCGATGAGAACAATCATCCGTGCGGCTGGTACAAAGCTTAACAAGCGTTACCACTTGGATATCGTAGAATAAAGAGCAGGCGTAAGCCTTCTTGTTCTAAAAAAATAAAGTCTCTAGGGAAGGGGTTGTCGTAAGGCAACCCCTTTTTATTTAAAGAACCTGAAATAGAATTTTACAGGTCGTTCGGAGTGAAGATGAAGTTAGTAGGAAAAGTACGCGAAGCCCATGGCCTTAAAGGCGATCTTTACGTTCTTATATTTTCTGGTGATATTTCTTGGGCAAAAAAAATGAAAAGCTTTGGGCTTAAAGCCAAAGATTCTGACGATATCAAAACTTTCGATGTCGAAAGAACCAAGCCTTTCAAAAAGGGCATCATCGTTAAAGCCAAAGAGATCGCCGATCGCACGGCGGCTGAAGGTGTTGAACACATGGAATTCTTCGTTGAAGACGACTTGTTTGTGTCAAAACCTGGTGAAGGAATTTACTTAAACGAAATCAAAAATTTTAAACTCAAAGACCCTGAACAAAAAGTTCTAGGCGAAATCGTGGGTTTTTCTTCCAATGGTGTGCAAGATCTTTTAGTCGTTGAAGCCAATGGCAAAAAAGTTGAAGTTCCTTTTGTTGATGCTTTCATCAAAAAAATCGATTTCAAACATCAAGCCGTCGTGATGGATTTGCCTGAAGGGCTTTTTGATATCGAGAATGCGTAAGTAAATGCTTCGTGTTGATGTGATCACTCTTTTTCCCGAGATGATTCAAGAGGCCGTGTCCCACGGAGTTCTTGGTCAGGCTTTAAAGAAGGATCACCTCACAGTCGCAGCCCACACGCCACGTGAATTTGCCAGTGATCGCCATCGCACTGTTGATGACCGTCCTTTCGGGGGCGGTGACGGCATGATTATGCTGGCTGAAACCTTAGAAAAATCCATTCAAAAAGTGCAACATAAGAATTCCAAGGTTGTCTATTTGTCTCCGCAAGGAAAGACTTTGACCGACGACTTGGCTCGCGCCTTTTCCAATGAAGAACATCTGGTTTTAATTTGCGGTCGTTACGGCGGCATCGATCAACGCATAATCAACGCCTACGTCGACGAAGAGGTCTCTATCGGGGATTATGTCTTGTCGGGTGGCGAGCTTGGCGCCTTGGTCATCATAGACGCTGTGGCGCGCTTTATTCCTGGCGTTCTTGGTCACGAAGATTCTGCACACAAAGATAGTTTTTCAACGGGGCTGCTAGAGCATCCGAACTTCACGCGTCCGCGCGAATATCTCGACCAAGAAGTTCCGGAAATTTTATTAAGCGGCAATCACAAGTTGATTGAAGAGTGGAAAAACAAAGTGTCAGCACTCGTGACCTTGCAAAAGCGCCCTGATTTATTTTTAGAATACATCCATCAAGAAAACCTTAAGTACCAAGCTTTGAAAAAGAAGAAAACGAAGGCTCCGCTGGTTGAGTTAAAGTCCTTCTTTATGAGTCTTTCCGAAAAAGAAAAGCAGGCACTCGGGCTTCACGATTTGACTGAGGAAGATTTCAATGTCTGAGCAAACTCCCTATGTTCCACGTTTAGCGATTGGCTTGGTTCACTATCCGATTCGCGATCGTTTGCAGAAAACCGTGGCTACGAATGTGACTAATTTCGATATCCACGATATCGCCCGCGCAGCCCAAGTGTACGGGGTGGAAAAATATTACATCATTCACCCGATGCAAGAGCAGCTGATGTTTGTAGAACGGGTTTTGGATCACTGGAGAACCGGGCAGGGCTCTAAATTCAATCCTATGCGTAAAACCGCTTTAGGCTCGGTCAAAACCGCGGAAAGTGTGGAAAAAGCGATCGCGGACTGGAATGTCCCAGACTGTCTGACCATTGCGACCTCGGCGCGGGTGGAGTGGGCGAAAAAGAAGTATGCATTTGCTGAGCTGCGCAATGAAATGCATGTGGAAAAGAAGCCTGTTTTTATGCTATTTGGTACTGGTTTTGGAATGACGGCCGATCTAATCGGGTCTTGCTCAGGGGTTTTGGAGAGTATTCGAGGAGCCCCACCCGCGGATTATCGCCATCTTTCTGTTAGGTCAGCAGTAAGTATCTGTCTTGACCGACTCATGGGTCCATGGTAGACCCTTGTTTTACTTTTGTGAAAACTGACAGCTATAAGGGATTTAAGCAAAATGGCTACTACTAAAGAAACAAACCTGATCCGTCGTGTAAGCGTTAAACCTGCTAACAAAAACATTCAATCTTTCAGCTCTGGCGATACTGTTAACGTTTTCGTTAAAGTAAAAGAAGGCGAAAAAGAACGCGTTCAGCTTTACAAAGGTATCGTGACTAAGATCCAAGGATCTGGCGCTCAAAAAACTTTCACAGTTCGCAAAATTTCTGCGGGTGTGGGCGTTGAAAGAACTTTCCCGTTTGCATCTCCAGCTCTTGATAAAGTTGAAATCGTAAACATGGGTAAAGTACGTCGCTCTAAACTTTACTACCTTCGTGCTCTTGAAGGTAAAGCTGCTAAAATTGAATCTGAACTAGTTACTGCTTCTAAAGCAGCTGAATAGTTTTTAGTTAGTTCAACAAAAGCTAAATTGAAAGACCTAGAACATGTGTTCTGGGTCTTTTTGCGTTTCGGGGGTGGTGAAATCCCTTCTTTTCATTTTCTAGAAAACCAATTACGCACAAAGTTCCCCAGTGACTCAATATATTCCTCCTCTTAAAGTCTCACTTCTAACGAGGAAAATGAAATCCATGAGTTCCATCAAGAAAACCGCAGCGCTGAATAAAAAAACTCTTTCAAAAAAATCGTCATCTAAAAGCGACGACAAAAAAACTGCAAAAGTAAAAAAAGAAGTCCTTCCCAAAGTTGAATGGCGTGATTTTTCTCCAGCACCGATTATCGGCGTCGATGAAGTAGGGCGTGGTTGTCTTGCGGGGCCCGTGTACGCGGCGGCGGTGATTTTTAAGTCTGATGTGGCCAATGACTTGGTGACAGATTCGAAACTTTTGTCCGAAGAGCGGCGCGAAGAATTGGCCGAAATTATTTTAAAAGAACACCATGTGGGTATTGGTTGTGCAACGGTTGAAGAAATTGATGAGATCAACATTCTTCAAGCGTCGTTATTGGCCATGAAGCGTGCGATTGAAAACTTAGGCGTGACCTCGGGTCATGTTTTGGTTGATGGCAATATGAAGATTCCGAATTTGCAGGGCTTTGAGCAGACTCCCATTGTAAAAGGAGATTTGCGTGCGGCCCCGATTTCAGCGGCCTCGATTGTTGCTAAGGTCACGCGCGATCGTTTGATGAAAAAACTGGCGGAGCAATATCCTCACTATGGATTCGAAGCGCACAAGGGCTATTCAACGCCCGTTCACAAGCAAAGCATCGTCGCCCACGGGCCGTGCGAAGTGCACCGCAAGTCCTTTGCCGGTGTTAAAGAATACGTCCTCGCCTAAGTTGCACTGGGCCCACCAGCGGGGCCTGGATTCAGAACAGCACGTTCTAGATTTTTATCAAAAAAAAGGTTGTCAGATTTTAGCGCAAAGGTTGAAAACGCCATTCGCTGAAGTCGACTTGTTGTTTCGCGCACCCGAAGGACATGTTTTGATGGTGGAGGTGAAAACCGCGAATCTTGCGGTTTATCAGGCACATCGGATCTCATGGAAACAGAAAGCACGCTTGGTGCGGGCCTTGCAATTTTTGGCCGCGCGGTTAGATTGTTTGGTGGAAGTGCACTGGGCCTTTGTCACAAAAGACGGGGCGGTCACAATCATTGAAGACATCAGTGGTTGACGAAGGGCCCTTGTTTCGAGGGACAATGAATCATGCAGAAAATAATTCTAGTTCTTTGTCTTCTGTTTTCCCAAGTGCCACAGGCTCAGGCGCAAAATCTTCGTTCCTTCGTGAAGAGCTGTGCGTGGGGCACTCTTTTAGGAGCAGGTGCTGGGGTTGTCAGTCTGGCCTTTGTCGATAAACCCGGAGAGTCTTGGGGTAATGTCGCTAAAGGGGCTTCACTCGGTCTTTATGCCGGTATCGGTTACGGTTTGTATGATATAAACCGTGAACCAGAAAAATATCAACAACCAGATTTTGCTATCGCACCCACCTTCGTTGACGGCAAAATGGATGGCTTACAAATGGTCGGTGTTCTTTATTCTTTTTAAAATGTTCTAAGAAATTCTAGAAGCCGTAAGTATCTAGGGCTTCTGGTGGCAAGATTGGTTTTCGTACTCCGTCGAATGTAAACTCAAAGTTCAATCTAAAACGAGTGTCTCCGCCTGCAATTTGCTCGTGGGCGAAAGAGATTCGCATGCAATCTCCCGGAGGATTTAACTGCGCAATGTAGGCCCATGACTTGATCTTTTGTTGATTGACGGATTCTTCCCAGTTCGCATCATAGACAAATTTTCCCATAAGGCTTAGGTAGGAAGAAACGACACCAGCTGAAAGAGTATAGTCTTCCTGACGAGCACTTGTGTTAACAGATTGTCCCGGAGTAATGCTGTACAGGCGTGTAAAGTGAATCTGAAGGAAATGCCCATCTTTATTGGAAATCCTTACCCGCGAAGAAGAGTTCGTAACATTTTGATAAGGGAAATAATTGAAAATTGAATAGGTCTGAAACTTATCAAAGCGCAGATCTAATGTTGCTGTTAAGTCAGACCAGGGTTCGCCATTTTTTTTCTCACGCGACTCATCGAAAGACTGAGACAGCTTCAGGTAACCAATTTGTCGATATTGTGGAACCCCATTGACCCAGCGTTTTTCCGTCAACTTATTCATTAAAGACAGAGTGACGAAGTTTCGATCATAAATGCGATCATTATAGTCGAACTGTGCGCCATACTCACTTCCGATGTCTAAGTCATTAAGACTGTCGCGCGGTGAAAAAGGGGCTTCAAGAATAGAACCTGAGCCGAAGAAGGGGTGAGTATCTTGCGAAAACCAAGGTAAGCGGCTGTAAGTAACCTCAGGGAGCATTTCATGTTTGTAGCGCGTAGCTCGAGGATCTTCGGTGTCGCCATAGGTGCGGCTAAAGCTCATGCGAGTGCCG
>CAMLMF010000214.1 GCA_946480995.1 uncultured Bdellovibrio sp.
ACAGACCATGTTTTGAATTTAAAATGGCCAAATCGGGTCGCTTTTGCAAAGTGCTAGGGACAGGTTTTAAAATTTCTCGCGTGGTCATGTTGAATTTCGTACATTCAGCCTTAGGATTGACTTCTTGTAAGCAGTTCAGCAACTCTGTTCCTTCTGTGCCGTGCAAGTCGTACATGATTCTTAAAGTCGTCGCTTTGTTTTGCAGATTTTGAATCACCAGATTTCTGGTCTGTGTCATCAGGGCCTGCACATCGAAGTATTTATTCATCGAAACATTGGCGATAAAAAGATTTGGCAACATTAAGACAACGCCACCAACAACTGCGAGCGTGACCATCATTTCAACAACAGTAAAGGCTTTGCTATTTTTAATCATAAAGGCCTCAATGAAGGGTTAATGTAAGGATCTAAGCGGGGTGTGCAGCCAGAGCGTGTCCAGGAACTGCCCGTCCACGAAGGGCCTGGTGGTGAAATATACTGATCACTTGGGCATGAGATAAAGTCGCCAAAGTTGCTGCATATTGCCCTTAGGTTCGTCGACACATCTTTAATATAGCCGCCGATTTCCATGCATTCACGGGGAGATGGCAGGGGACGACAATCAAGATCGCCGTTGGCTAGATAGCCCGCCATGAACGGAGCCGTAGGTGGACACATAAAAGTTTTATCTTGCACGACTTCACGAGGAACACGAACTTCGACGTCGATTCCTTTTACCGGAACTTCCGTGCCGGTATAAGAAATTACGCCTGTGAACTTGGTTTGGGCTTCGTCCCAGTAAGGAATAGGATTTTGGGAATCATCCAGTTTTTGGGTCACTAAAATTCCACAGAACGGAGTGTTGGAATCACAGCGAGCCCCGGTCACTTTAAATTTGAATTGATTCAACAGATCTTCGTCTAAGACCGCCACCTTTTTTCCTTCAGGAATTTTGTAAGTCGTTGGTTGCATCAATAAATTACGCAAGCGACTTTCCGCTGCGATCATCTGTTGTTTGATGACCACCGCACGCATCTGTTTCTGCGTTTGCATTAAGTGCGAAATACCTGTGTAAAAAGAAATGCTTAAAATAACTAACCCTAATAAAGCAATGACGATCAAAGAACCCGACTGTGATTGCAAAAGATCTTGAGGCTTTTTTTGTTCAACCATTAGGGACCTCTTGTTTCAGGTTCAGTTAAAATACAGTCCGACGCAGATGTGTTCACGGTAACTTTTGCCGAGAAAGACCCGCCGTTCGGACAGCGCGGTGGATTGTATGTGCAGGTCACACTTTTGCCGCCGCCACTATAGGTAATATTATTACCAGCAGGGCAGTCCGGTCTGTCCGGCACGGACTGATAAGTCGGTGGATCCGAAGGATTGGCTGCGGGAATTTCGATCAACTTAGTTCCGTAAATCTCTTTAGTTTCACCCACGGTGCAAAAGCCCGAGGTTCTTGCGGCAGCATAATAACTTGTCGGGCATTTTGCAGTGACGCTGCCCCAGTCAGACAAAGGGATGCCGGTATAAAAATTAGCGTACTTTTTGTAAATGAAAACGTAGGTAATCCCTGCCGGAGATCCCTGGGGGTCATACGCGTGAGTGTTGATTCTTTGAAATATATAATTATTGGGCGGGGTAAATGAACGAAAGGGGATGTAATTTAAAGTCAGATGCGGCTTCACCGCCACAGAACCTTCGCCGTAATAACCAGGCACAAATTCAATACTTCGCGGAAAGGACTTCGGTGGCGCTGAACCATAAATCTTTTCGATACAAATTGGATCTCCAGTATCGCGATTAAAGCCATGAATACCGACGTCAACGGCAGGATCGCACTGAACTTTGCCCTGATCATTGCCGCTTTTCCCCATGTACAGATCGTGGGAAATAGTTTCGATATAATCTGAATCGGCAAAATCATCAAAGTCTTGGTTTTCAGCTAACGGAGATCCTAAGTGAGGAATTTTGGAATCAACAAACACAATACGATAGCCGACTTTATAGACAGGAAAGGAGTTGTTGGCCCCAGGATCTATCTTACGAATATCTGTGTAAAGGCGAATGACTCCTTTAGCGCTGTTAACATCATAGGTTTTTTTCTTTAAATCAAAAGACACACTTTTGCCGAGGGTAAAGAAGGGGCTGAAAGTCTTATCGTCAGTATCTTCATTGGCCCAAGTTGATTTGTATTCGATATTTTTATAATCCTCGGTGCCCATCTTAAGAATATTCTGCACGGCTTGAGGATAGTTGTCGTAATCTTTGAGTGCTGCCTGCAAGCTGCTTTGCATAGACAACGCCATTAACGTGATGTTGACCTTTTTACGTTGCTCTGTAAACGCTTTGACCCCAGCAAGAACAATCGACGAGATCATCAGAACAATACCAGCCGCTAACAAGAGCTCTGGCAGAGAATAACCTTTTTGAGAATCTAAAAATTTAATTCGCATGTCTGATCCTTTACCGCGAAGATTAAATCTTGCTGTCGTGAAGTGTGTTAAGCCATTGGCGCAGGATGTTGGTTTGCGCGGCAGAAAAACCCTCGAACTGCACTCGAACATTTTGCCCTTGGACGTTAATGATTTTTGCCACGCAGTGAATGTCTTCGATTTCTTCAAAGTGCAGGGGCACTTTGTCGCCGACCTTAAAAACTTCGTCAGTGGTATTCAAAATATTGGCGCCGGTATAGGAAACATCCACGGTGTGGGTGTGCAAAGTTCCTAAAATAACCGAAGTGCTGACCGCAAAGCGATCGGCAGTAGGGGCCAGCCACGATTGGCGGCGATCCAAATAGGGATATCTAAAGTAATAGGCGACAGTCCCGACAACGATAAAGACCAAAATGCAATCGACGATCTTTGCAGTATTTAAAAGCGGTTCGGCAGAGTCAAATTCATGCACAAAGCTAATGCCCGTGGAAATCACGAAAGCTGCGCACAGCCCAATGGAAAACATCCACGCTGTTTTGTGGCGAACCAACAGGCTGACTCCAGCTGCGAAAAGCAGAAGCCAACTGATCCAGCTATAGTTTTGCGCATCCGTTAATTGCATCATCAAAATGTCCATCAAAGGCTTGGCCATTAAAACGGCGGCAATAAGTTGGACAGCTTTAGGGAATTCGATTTTTTGCTTAGATGTTTGCATTATAAAAATGGTAGCGCCGCTGGTGTATAAAAACAAATTTAATCTTAAGGGAGATTCCTCAGTTGCTTCTGGCAGGGTCATTCTGGGCCGCAAAATAAAAAACCCACACTTCACAAAAAAGTGTGGGTTTTCGTGAATCAAAACTTAATAACTAGGTCCTAGCGTCTTTCTGAAAGTGGCGTCACTTTACGTTGCTCAGCCCCTACGTACTCTGACAAAGGACGGATAATACGGTTATCCGCAGCTTGTTCCATGATGTGTGCCGACCAGCCTGTTGTACGTGCCATCACAAAGATCGGTGTAAAGAAATCAATCTCAAAACCCATCATGTAATAAGCCGGACCCGCTGGGAAATCTAGATTTGGATAAATTTTCTTTTTATCCACCATCACTTTTTCCAAAGCCGTGTACATTTGCATCCATTTTTGCTCGCCAGTCACATCAGCCATGACTTGTGCGTATTTTTTCATGGTCGGAACGCGTGAATCGCCTGAACGGTAAACGCGGTGACCGAAGCCCATAACTTTTTTCTTTTGTGCCAATGCATCCAGCATCCACTGTTCCGCTTTTGCAGGATCAGCGATTTCTTTCATCATGTGCATAACCATTTCATTCGCACCACCGTGCAAAGGACCTTTCAACGCACCGATACCCGCTACAGTTGCAGAGTAGATATCAGATTGAGTTGAAGTCACCACGCGTGAAGTGAATGTCGAAGCATTGAAGCTGTGCTCAGCGTAAAGGATCAAAGAAACGTCAAAAGCTTTCACAACTTCTTTTTGTGGAATCTTGCCGAAACACATATGGAAGAAGTTTTCAGAAATAGAAAGATCCGCTTTCGGAGGAATAAAATCCAAACCTTTTTTGAAACGGTAATCCGCAGCTACCATAGTTGGGATTTTTGCTAACAATTGGATCGCTTTATCCATGTTTGTTGCTGGCGTTGCGTCCCAGATGCGCGTGTCTTCAGCACCCAAGAAGGAAACACCCGTGCGGATAGAATCCATTGGGTGGCATTTCTGTGGCAAAGCTTTGATCACGTTTAACAAAGTTGTTGAGATCTCGCGATAGCCGCGCTCTTTTTTTGTGAAGTCAGCAAGTTGCGCAGCATTCGGCAATTCGCCGTTGTACATCAAGTACGCCACTTCTTCGAAAGAACAGTTTTCAGCCAAGTCTTGAACTGGGTACCCACGATAGATCAAAGAATTCGTGTGCGGGTTTACTTTTGATACAGATGATGTATCCATCACCACGCCATCAAGACCTTTTTTAACGTTCATCTTTTCCGGTTCTGGAACGTAATCTGGATTAATATATTCAGCCATTTTTCCTCCGCTGGGGGTACGCCGTACCCTTTTCGGATGCGGCGCGTTTTTGTCTTATTAAAGTAATGGCTCAAGCTAGCTTGGGGCCGGGCTTCGGTCAATAGAGGGGGAGGGTTTAGCTCAGCTTTGCTGGGTGCGGCGAACTGATTTTATAGAACAAGAATGCAGAAAATATCGACTCAGTTTGAGACGCGCCCTTAAAGAGTCCCGACTAAGATCCGATACGTAGAGAGGGAAGAAATCAAGGGGGTAGTCTATGCATTTTATATCGACGCTTAAAATGTTCGTCGCTATTGCTACGGTTGCCACGATCACCCTTTCATTTCAGAACTGTGCGCCCGTGAATTTTTCTGAATTGGAAAATGCCTCTTTGGGATCTGAAACGCCAGCGCCGCAGGATCCCGAACCACAGAATCCGGATCCACTTCTTTGCCATTTTAATGGCCAAACATATTCCGAAGGTCAAACAGTTGAAGCTTTCTTGGCGTCGTCCGTGCCTTTGGGACAAACGTGTACTTCCGAAATCCGCCTCTGCCGATCGGGTTCCTTTACAGGTTCATACGCCTTTGCAAGTTGCGAAGTCGCAGGGCCTGCGGCGTGTTTGTTTAACGGAAAAACCATCGCCAGTGGGCAAACTGTGTCTGCTTATCAGAACTCCAGCGTGCCTTTCGGTGCAAGTTGTGTGTCGGAAAATCGCACATGCACAAACGGTGTGTTAAGTGGTTCTTATAATTTTGAAACTTGTGCTGTGGGCGCACCAGCAAGTTGTTTATTTAATGGTCAAACAGTGGCACATGGTGCCCAAGTTAC
>CAMLMF010000215.1 GCA_946480995.1 uncultured Bdellovibrio sp.
GGCGCAAGTGTTAGCGCACTTGATGAAATCAAAGAACAACCCGATTGATAAAGATTTGATGACGATCACCGCCGGTCGTTTGCTTTATCAAAATGGTTTCTTGGATGCGGCTTTAAAGTATTACGAAAAAATCGGCAAAAAATCTGATTATTGGTTCCAGGCACAAGAAGAGATGGCTTGGGCTTTTATGCGTAAAGGTGAACCACAGAATGCAATGGCTTTGACGAAGACTTTAACGTACCCACATTTCAAAGGCTGGGTGGGTATTGAGTCTTATCTTTTAGGCTCTTTCAGCAGCTTGAAAGTGTGTGATTACGCTGGCGTGATGACGACGATGAAGTCAATCAAAGCGCAATTCGGTGAACATTTAGTGGCTTTAGAAAAATTAAGCGCGGATCCTCGTCAGCCGGCTGTCGCGAATTTGATGACGGCCCTTAAGAACGGTCCGATCCCTGTGGCAAAAATGGGTAAAGAAGCCCATGTGTTGCCGTTAAATATTTCTAAAGACGAAGTTTTGGCTTTGCTTGTGAAGCGCGAAGACGCCTTGAAAGCAGAAGCCGATCTAGCAGAAAAACTTTATGGCAAATCATTGTCTTATGGGGATCTGCAAGGTCAGTTTGAAGCTTTGAAAAGCCAAATCCGCAATCGTGCCGAGATGGTGAAAAGCACAGGCTATCAACGCGTACAAGATTTAGCGAAGGCAGAGCTTGAGGATTCAAAACAAGTGATGCAACGCTTGCGCATTGTTGAAGTTGAAATGATTCAACAAGTGGATTCGTCTGGAAAAATGTTTAAAAACGCAAGTGCCGAAGTTAAAAAAGGCACAACCGGTTCATCCGTCAAACACGCGATGAATTTTGCAAACGACAAAGAACTTTGGTTTGATGAACTTTCTAATTATAAAGTCGACGTCAAAAAAGGTTGCTCTGCCGCGGCGAAAAAGGAGTAAGACGTGAATAAAATTACTCAAGCATTCTGTTTTGTTTCAGCTTTCACAGTTTTTTCAGGTTGTGGGAATTCTTACACCTCGGGAAACCTGTTGGTACCAAAAGAAACGATCACGAAGGAAGAGGTCAGCGAAAAACCGAAGGACTTTGAAGCTTTCAATCCGAAAGTGGATATTTTGTTCGTGATCGATAATTCAGGCAGTATGACAGAGGCGCAAGAAAACGTCAGTCGTAATGCCTTTATGTTTGCTGATGCGATTTCGAAAGTGTCGATCCTGAATTACCATATCGGCGTCGTCACGACAGATATGGATAATTGCAGCACGCATTGTGGACGTTTGATTGGCTTACCTCGCTACTTGGATAAGTCGACGCCTAATTTTGTGGAAGTTTTATCCAACAGAATGGAAGTCGGCATTAACGGCAGTGGTACTGAAGCTTTGTTTGGCCCCGTGCAAGCGGCTTTGGGACCTGGTCTGGAAAATTCATTTAACAATGGTTTCTATCGCCAAGATGCCTTCCTAGCAGTGATCTTTATCACTGATGCCATGGACCAATCGAATATTTCAGGAGAGGAACTTATGCAGTTCCTTAAAACCAAAAAAGTCGAGCCTAAGCGCGTTCTGGGTTACGGAGTTATTCGTAAGCTTAAAGAAAAAGACATTTGCTTTAAAGATGTCGAACCGTTGGATGGTCAGATCGAAGATTTCTTAGCAAAGGTGGTCAACGCCGATGCCAATCAAAACAACGTGCTAAGTTTGTGTGATACAAACTTCGGTGCAAAGTTAGCAGGCTTCGCTGCTGATATCGTCAAGCGTGCGACAGGTTCAGTAAGACTTTCGCGAGTGCCAAATCCGAAAACGATCAAGGTTTTCTATGGCAATCAAGAAATCCCCAACGATCCTAAAAAAGGCTGGGTTTTCCAAGCTTCAACGAACTCCATTTTGTTAGGTGACGAAATCGACTGGCAGGACCAGGGCTTGAATGTCGGCTTAAAAATCGACTTCGAAGTGATTGACCTAGAAAAAGACTAAATTCAAAAAAGAAAAAGGCTTCAGAAATGAAGCCTTTTTTATTAGTAAAAGTACTGAGGTCTGAAGGCGCTGAAGCCTTTCTAAAAACCTTAGTAAAGAAAGATATCTTGTGGAGTGCCTTCTGTCGGACGGATCACAACACCAGAAATTTCGTCGCCCACTTTCACATCACAATAAGAAGTTTCTGCACCAAAAGAGCTGACTTCATCGATATCCAAAGGGCATGAGTAAGCAGGGGCATAAACAGCTTTAGGTCCCCAGCCAAAAGTAACACGGCATTTTTTTGCACTCACAGGCGTCACAGAGCGAACTACCGCAAAGATTTGACCTTCCAAATATGGGCACAGGGGAGCTGCCGCAAATGCTGAATTAGTAGACAAAACGATAAGAGCCAAAAGGGCTTTTTTCATGAAATTCTCCTTCAAAATCGAATGACCGGGTTTTAGCACAGGTTGCAATGAAAGAGATTCAAGAAATGGTTAGGATGCATTTTCGACTGCTAAGTATGTAAAAAATAAAGTGAATTCGTTCTTTGCCAATCCTCAAAGGGGGTTCGAGCAGAGGCTCTATAACTCATTGCAAGGGCATCCTTAAATATTTCATTGATATTAGACACTTAGAAGTGTTTTATACAGTCATTAAATGACATTAATTTTACTTTTCTGGAGGGAGACTTATGCACCAGAACGTAAACACAGAAAACAAAGCGACATCAACAACCTCGATTCCGCAGAAGTTCGTATATTTCTTCGCGGCCGGGGAAGCCGAAGGTAACGCCGGAATGAAAAACATTTTGGGCGGTAAAGGAGCCAATCTCGCAGAGATGACTTCTTTAGGAATTCCAGTTCCTCCAGGCTTTACTATTTCGACAGAAATTTGCGCGCACTTCTATGAAGCAGGCGGCAAACTTCCTGATTGGGTTCGTCCAGCCGTGACGACAGCCATGCAGAAAGTAGAAAGCAAGATCGGCAAAAAGTTCGGTGACATCAACAATCCTCTTTTAGTGTCTGTGCGTTCCGGAGCTCGCGCTTCGATGCCAGGTATGATGGACACGATCTTAAATCTAGGTTTGAATGATCAAACAGTTGAAGGCTTAGCGAAGTCTTCAAACAATCCACGTTTTGCGTGGGATTCTTACCGTCGCTTTATCCAAATGTATTCTGACGTGGTGATGGGTATGAACTCATCATTGTTAGAAGTGATGTTGGAAGACCTTAAAGAAGACAAACACTACAAATTAGATACAGATTTGACAGTTGATGATTGGAAAGTGGTTGTTAAGAAATTCAAAGATCTTATTCACCAAATGACCGGTCAATCTTTCCCGACAGATCCTTGGGATCAGTTGTGGGGCGCAGTTTCTGCGGTTTTCCATTCCTGGAATACGCCACGTGCGATCACTTACCGTGATTTGCACAGCATTCCAGCAGCTTGGGGTACAGCGGTGAACGTGCAATCGATGGTGTTCGGCAACATGGGTGATGATTCAGCGACGGGCGTTGCGTTCACACGCAATCCTTCAACTGGTGAAAAAGCCTTCTATGGCGAGTTCTTGATCAACGCGCAAGGTGAAGACGTTGTGGCGGGTATTCGTACTCCGCAGCCCATCACGAAAATCGCAGCTGCGGCAACGGGTGTGAAGTCTTTGGAAGAAGCTCTGCCAGAAGCGTACAATCAGTTGGTTGAAATTTATAAAAAACTTGAAGGCCACTACCGTGACATGCAAGACATCGAGTTCACAATCGAACGCGGTGTTTTGTGGATGCTACAAACTCGTAACGGAAAGCGTACGGCGGCCGCGGCATTGAAAATTGCTTGTGATATGATCGATGAAAAATTGATCACGCAAGATGAAGCGATTTTGCGCTTGGATCCGCAAGCTTTAGATCAGCTTTTGCATCCGACATTGGATCCGAAAGCGCCAAAAACTGTCTTGGCCAAAGGTTTGCCGGCGTCTCCAGGTGGAGTGAATGGACAAATCGTTTTCACTTCTGAAGAAGCGGTTCACTGGAAAGAACAAGGCAAAAAAGTCATCTTGGTTCGCGTTGAGACATCACCAGAAGACATCGCGGGCATGGTTGCCGCACAAGGTATCTTTACCACTCGTGGAGGTATGACTTCACACGCGGCGGTTGTTGCGCGCGGTATGGGTAAATGTTGTGTGGCTGGTTGCGGAGAAGTCGAGGTCGACTACCGTACAGAAACAATGAAAGTAAAAGGTTACGTGCTTAAAAAGGGTGACGTGATCACTTTGGATGGTTCAACAGGCGAAGTGTTCTTGGGCGAAGTTAAAACCGTAGAACCAAAACTGGATGGAACTTTTGAGCGCATCATGAAAATTTCCGACGGCATCCGCCGTTTGAAAGTACGCACGAATGCGGACACTCCAAAAGATGCCCAGACGGCGCGTGATTTCGGTGCGGAAGGTATCGGTCTTTGCCGTACAGAGCACATGTTCTTTGGCGCAGATCGTATCGATGCCGTTCGTGAGATGATCATCGCTGACAACAAAAACGATCGTGAAAAAGCATTGGCAAAACTATTACCAATGCAACGTGATGACTTCTATCAATTGTTTAAAATCATGGACGGCTTGCCAGTCACAATCCGTTTGTTAGATCCACCTTTGCATGAGTTCGTTCCACACTCGGATGAAGAAACTAAAGAGTTGGCAAAACGCTTAAATATGGATCCAGATCGTTTGAAATCCAAAGTGAGCGCTTTGCATGAGTTCAATCCGATGCTAGGTCACCGTGGCTGCCGCTTGGCGATCACGTACCCAGAGATCTATGCAATGCAAGTGCGCGCGATTGCTGAAGCGGCTGCGATGATCATTGGCGAAGGAAAAAAACTAGTTCCTGAAATCATGATCCCATTGGTGGCGACAGATAAAGAGCTGGATGTGTTACGCACATTAACCATCAACGAAGTAAAAAAAGTTCAAACAGAGAAAAATGTGAAGTTCGACTATCAAGTCGGTACTATGATCGAATTGCCACGCGCCGCGATCACAGCGGATGCGATTGCAGAACACGCAGACTTCTTTAGTTTTGGTACGAATGACTTAACACAAACGACGCTGGGCTTATCACGTGATGACTCGGGTCGCTTCTTAGGATCTTACGTATCAACTGGCATCTTGCCAAAAGATCCATTCATGTCGATTGATCAAGTGGGCGTTGGTGCCCTGGTGAAAATGGGCACAGAGTTGGGTCGTCGCACGCGTCCAGATTTAAAAGTGGGTGTGTGTGGTGAACATGGTGGTGATCCAGAATCAATTG
>CAMLMF010000216.1 GCA_946480995.1 uncultured Bdellovibrio sp.
CACTGTATTTGTGTAGTAAACCGAACCTTCAACTCGATTCATGTCACCATTGATACCATATTGACCTTGGAAACGAATTTCACCGTAGTTATCTTTGAATACAACATCGATTTGACGCGTAGTATGGTTCACAGTGCCTGAAGTTCCAGCAGAGAAAGTCACATTATAAGGCTGAACTGTTTGACCATTGATCACTTGACCCGCATAAGAATCGACAATTTTGATAATAACTGCCGAAGATGCCGGAACTAAATTTCCTGCGCTGTCGAATTGGAACCAGCCGCAGAAGTCCACGCCTGTTTTACCGTCAATCGTGGCGCCGATGGTCCCTAAGTTTTCTGGGTCCAAAGTCGCAGATACAAAACCTTTTACTTGGCCTTCAAATTGTGAAGGATTGGTCTCATCAAAAATTTTACCCCAATTAGCAGACTTCTCAGCACAGTGGTTCGTCGTATTGGTACTTTGAGTCGCCGTCGCGATGGCTGTTCTATCTGCCGTGCGCACGGAAGTGTCATCCTTCTTCGCACAAGCCGACGTTAATAGAGCCGCTAGAGCCAACACTGTTAGTACCGATTTATTAAAGAATGATGTTTTCATAAAAGTCTCCTGCCTATCACTAAGGCAAGAGCTAAGCCAGACGTGCCAGGGCTTAAAACGAATGGATTCGCCGTTATGAAAACGCCTTGTTTCACCTTGAAACAACCCCTTCCAAGGAGCCAATTCAGGGGCACAGCTGTCAATAGGATAGACAGTGCTCCCAACGCAAAATAAAAAACCCACATCTCGCAAAAGATGTGGGTTCTGATTAAGAGGAATGATCTCTGTAACTAAGACTAGCGGCAATCACCGTGGGAAACGATGTTTGAAGGGATGCTTTCGTAAGGGAAGGCACCTGTTCTTTCGCCAGGAGCCGCCGTTTTAACACGGCAATATGCACCCACACCGTTTGAGTAATAAACTTCATTACCCACTTGGAACTGACCTTC
This sequence comes from uncultured Bdellovibrio sp., assembly GCA_946480995.1. Next base: position 987 of record CAMLMF010000216.1, read on the forward strand.
AACCATACAAATTCCTAGGTTCTGCATAGAACCTGCTACTGGAAGCTGATCATACTTATCCATATTTTGGATGTTCTGATTGCTGATTTTTTCCTTCGCAGCGATATGAAACAACATTCCCGCCACAGGCACTCCGCAGAAGGATTTGCCGTTTGAGAAAAACCCTGTCCCTGGCTGCACGCGTGCTTCAAAGAAGCCCTTCGGGAACGGACGAGCCACACAAGTACCGTCATTTCTCATTCCTGCAGGAAGCTCTTTTAACTGAATTGTTTGCAAACCATCACGCATAAAGATTCTGTGCTGATCTGGAGTGCCGATATGGCAGAACGCGTTTTCACCATTTGAGTAATAAATCGCCGAACCGATTTGGAACATCGCCTTACCGACAAAACGCACTGGCGTCTTAAAGCTTTGACGACCAATAACAACTTCGCCATTGCCACGCTCTTCAAGACCGCGGACTTCAACATCTATGAAAGAACCGTCAAAACGATCCGCGTTGCTCAACTGAAATTTAAAACCAGAGTACTCGCCACACTTACGGTCTGGCAAACCCATCAAGGGCTCTTGACGGATGTTCAGGTTCGCTTCAGGACTTAATGTTCTGTCCAAGCGTCCATTCACATACACAGCTAAGCGCAAAGCCGCGCGTGAAGTAGTATTACAACCCCAACCAAAAACCTCACCACGATCAGTGATGGTTTTAATTTCGCCCATAATATCACCTAAGTTTGGACCTGGTCGTGGACCTGGATTCGGTGGGTATTGTGGATTTGGTGGATATTGTGGACCTGGAGGATACGGAGGATTTCCCGGATTTGGTCCCGGAGTATAACCGCCACCTCTTGGTGAATAGGTCACTTCCACATCACTGATGCGCGCTTCTTTGCTTGCTTGAAGACAGATGTCTTGCGCAGGTTCTTGCACGGATACATACATATCTGCTGACAAGTAAGGAATGTTTCTGTCGCCAGAAACGCGCAAGCCACGCCCATAAGCATCAGTCACGTAAAGATCGTTATAGTTTTTTTCGCGAATCGATTCAGCTCTGATTTTAAGCTGAACATTATCCACCTGAGACAAGTCGTAACGAGTCATTTGCTGAAAGGAAAGACCAATACACAGTTTATCACCTGGGTATAAGCGCTTTGATTCATTTAAACGGATTGTCTGTTCATACGGGGCCGCAGAAGCCAGAAGGCCTGCGCTTAAGCCCATACCAACAACAAGATTCAGAATTCGCATATTCATCGAAAACTCCTTGGGGGTTGAATTTATTTAACCGAAGGAGTTTTACCACGGGGGTCCCGGGATCGCGATGGAAATGAAAATGGCGCCTTCTGGCGCCATTACATTTTATAATTCTGTCTAAAAGTTAGCTACCCTGTATGGGAGCAAAGACAATTACGGAAGCTTTTCTAAAGTCTCAAGCAAAGCAAACTCAGCCGTCAACCATTCACGCGTCAATGTATCAATCATGCCTTGCGCGTACAATTTGCCAACAAGTTCCTGCGGATTTTTCTCTTCAGCTAAGACAACTGTCGCATCGACTTCTTTGATTACACCCGCGATTTTGTTGAACTGCTCTTGGTAAACAGCCCGTTTTTGTGCTTTCGTATCGAAGCCCGTGCCTTTTTCAGAGACAACACGCGACCAAGTTTTGCGCTCGTCCGCATTTAAATCGTACACCGGCAATTGGATTTCTTTGCTTAAACCCGGGCCCACTTTAGCCAGAGTTGTTTTCGTAAACAGATTGCTCAATTTTGTATAGAACAGTGCTAAACCATCCGCATCTTGTGCTGTGACTAAGCCTTGTGCCAACGCTGAAGACGTAGTGACTTTCGCGCCTGCCTCTTGAGTTTTCTCATCAAACTTTGGCAACAATTGCACCAAATCACTTTTCAGACTCACCTTATTTGTCGCTACGATGCCATAAAAGAACTCAAGAATCTGTTGTTGCTGTTGCGAAGTCAGAGAATATTCACGGCCACCCAAAGTTTTACCCTGCGCGAAATACGCTGCGGCTTTAAGCTCTTCGATTTGTGGAGTCAGCCAATCCACAGCCATTTCACCTTGTGAATTGCCCCACATACCATTCAGGATGGCTGAATAGCCGCCCACTTCTTTAAGAGATCTTGCGCGCTCTTCTGCAAACACGGAATCCAAACCGAATTTTGCTTGGAAGATCTGACCGTTTTTAACCGCGTCCAAAGAAGCGAATCCAGCTGAATACGCAGAATTTTTTGTCGTTTCCATGATGGCCTTCACAACAAAAGAAACGTCATCACTTACTTTGACTGTCGCAAACTTCATTGAGTCCGCAAGAACGACTTTTAAGTCATTCACTTTTGTCGCATCATCACTTGGATACAAGCGACCCATGATCGAAGTGAAAAGAACTTTTACGAATTGGTCTTTTTCCGTTTTTGCATCCAAGTATTTGCGCAACAAAGGGTTGTTCCCGGCATCAAAGCGCTCGCAACCGTAAACAGCCATACCTTGGCTTACGCCCAAGGCAATGTCGTCGTCTGTGCAGTACAAAGAAACTTTTTCGTCCAAGGCCGTGTCGCCTTTGCTGTAAGCCCAGTCCATCGCCATTTTATCGTAAGATAAGGACTCATACTTAATACGCGCAGCAAGAAGGATATTATCAAGGCCGCTGGTGTAATCCATGACTGACGTGGAAGTTTCTAGACCACGGTGGGCCAGGTCTGAAAGGTATGTTTTAGCAGAATCAAAGATCTCTGCCGCTGAAACTTTCGCAGAATAAGAACCTGCAAAGTTATGACGAAGACCCAAGGCGTGACCCAATTCATGGGCGACTGTGATACGCACGCTGTCTTGTGCTAAGCGCAGACGTTGTGAATCCGAAGCTTCTTGCGACAACTTTTGTAAAGCGACAAGGTTTTCCGTTAAATCACAGGCAACAACAGCTCCTGTTGCAACGGGGTTTCCTTTATTAAGACTGACTAAGTCGGCAGAACCTACTCGAGTAAAGACGGAAGGCATAAATACTTGTGCACGCAAAAGCTCGCCCGTTAATGGGTCTGATTGCCCCATGGCATAGGCAGCACCTGAATCCAACCATGGTATCCAACGGATCATGATACTGCGATCACGCGGGCTTTCCTGCGGATCTACGCCAGTGACAACTTGCACAGCCTCTTTGCCGAATACTTTATTCCAGTAAAGAGAACCTTCAACGACAGCTGCAAGATATTCTTTCGGCACGGCTGAAGAGATACGAATTTGAATAGGACCTTTATCACCCGAGATATCCCACTTCGTGATCAGGCTGCGCATTTCTTGGCTGTAGCCTTCTTTGGCGATCTTCGTAACGAAGAAACCCACGCGACGGGATTTATCGAAGTCTTTGCGTTTGAATTTTGGAGCTAAATCGTAAGCGCGGATTTGAATATTCATCGCCAAAGTTTCTTCGCGATTTTCAACTTCAAATTTTTTCTCGCTGGCTGCTTTAAGAAGGTCTGAACGAACTTTAGAGATCTGCTCGATCTCCATGTTTTTTTCGTCAAATTTTACAGAGCGAATGAAGGAATCCGTAACAGGCAAAGACTGGAATGAGCTTTCGGTCATGTCTTTGTTGCCACGAACAGCGTCCACGTCGTAAGAGCTTTGGATCACGAAAGTCTTTAAACCATCGCCCCAATTGAATACGACTGTCGTTTCTGTTTCAGAAACCACATCAAAAGTTTGCACCAAGTTCACTGTTTTGATTTCGCCGTAGATGCTGTTATAGTTTTCAGCTAGCAAGGCCATTTTAGAACCAGACTTTTCAAAGCTCACAACCAATGGTTTTAGGTCATACCATTGCGGCGTTGAACCGGCTGTCTTGCCTGAGGCGATGAGCAAGAATGTTTTGCCTAAAGAAGCCTTTTGGATCGTCACGCAAGACGCTTTGTCGCAAGTTGCTGGCGCGAAGGATTCGCGGATGTCCGACGGCGCTTGTTTTTCGATAATGCGCTCTTCTTTAACCGTACAAGCTGATAAAGCCCACGCGGATACAACAACGCCCACAAGCCCCAAAGACTGCTTTAAAAACATATCGAACCCCCAGATATTTTCAGACGGTCCTTATGCCAAAGAAAATCCCTGGGATCAAAAGCATTCAGGCGAAGCATTGCCTAAGCATAATCTTTACAAGTACGGGGGCCTCAAACTCAACTTATGGCTGCTGAGACCGTGTATTTCAGCACCGGAGCTTGTGGCCAGCCCGGTGTGGGCAGAAAATG
>CAMLMF010000217.1 GCA_946480995.1 uncultured Bdellovibrio sp.
CTTATCAGGCTAAAGAGTTTGGTTTATTAGACCATGTGGTTGAATCTCGTAAGGCGAAAAAAGGATAATTAGGCGATGACAACAAAAGATACCAACGGCGCTTTAAGATGCAGCTTCTGCGGCAAAGGCCAAAAAGAAGTTAAAAAACTAATTGCGGGTCCTGGCGTTTATATTTGTGATGAATGTATTGACCTTTGTAATGACATTATCGACGAGGAAAAAGATCGCGAGACAGCGGTGAAGGGAACTTTCAAAGTTCCAAAACCGATTGATATCAAAACTTACCTTGATGATTACGTTATCGGCCAAGTGCAAGCGAAAAAGACTTTGGCGGTTGCCGTACATAATCACTATAAACGTGTGAATGCAGCAACAACAGGTGGTAAAAAATCTGCCGAAGTTGAAATGCAAAAATCCAATATCTTGCTTATCGGCCCAACGGGTTCAGGTAAGACATTGCTTGCGCAAACAATTGCAAAAATTCTGAATGTGCCATTCGCAATGGCGGATGCAACGACATTGACCGAAGCAGGTTACGTGGGTGAGGACGTTGAAAACGTCGTCCTTAACTTACTGCAAGCTTCTGACTATGACGTCGAAAAAGCGCAACGTGGAGTTATCTACGTGGATGAAATCGACAAGATTTCGCGCAAATCTGAAAATCCATCAATCACCCGTGACGTGAGTGGTGAAGGTGTTCAGCAAGCACTTCTTAAAATTCTTGAAGGTACGGTTGCAAACTTACCACCAAAAGGTGGCCGTAAGCATCCACAACAAGAATTCATCCAAGTGGACACGACGAATATTCTGTTCATCGTGGGTGGTGCTTTCGTTGGTTTGGATAAAATCATCGACAACAGAACTTCGAATAAAACAATGGGTATCGCAGCTGACATCCGCACGACGGAAGAAGTTGAAAAGAGCTCTAACATCTTAGCGAAGGTTGAACCAGATGACCTTTCTAAGTTCGGTTTGATTCCAGAGTTCATTGGTCGTTTGCCAGCTATCGCAGTTCTTGGTCAATTAGACGAAGAAGCTTTGATGGATATCTTGGTAAGACCGAAAAACGCGATCATCAAACAATACCAAAGACTTTTCAGTTTTGAAGGTGTTGAGCTGAAGTTCACAGACAAGGCTTTACGAGCTGTAGCGCAAATGGCGCTAAAACGTAAAACCGGCGCCCGTGGATTGCGTGGAGTTCTAGAGACTGCGATGTTGGATGTGATGTACGACATTCCTTCAAAAGCCAACGTGAAGGAAGTTGTGATCGATGAAAACGTGATCACAGACGGTGCACAACCAATGCTAGTCTATAAAACTGAAGAAGAAATCCAAGCTGAAGAAGAAGCGAAAAAGAAGAGTTCAGCTTAGTAATAAAATCTAAGAGTTAAAACAAAAAAAGCCTGAGAGAAATCTCAGGCCTTTTTATTTCAGATTTCGAACTTTAAAAAATTACTGCTCTGTCGGAGCTGCGGGAGGAGCTGGTGGCATTTTTGTTTTAGGCCCCTTGCCTTCACGCATTTCTCTGTGGGCGTGGCGCTCGTCCTGAGCCATTTTTACAAGCTTTGCCGTCTGTGGATCTACGGGTTTATCAACCTCTGCTAAAATGGCTGCAATACGGTGGATGTTTGAAGTCCAATCCGTGATAAAGATTTGATTGCCAGCTTGGTTCACATTCATTTCGCCGTCTTTGGAAGGCAGAATTCGCAGATCTCTATTAATAATGGAAACAGGTATGTTTTGCGCTTTAAAAACCCACGTGTACATGCGTTCCGGTTTTAAGCTGGGCTTTTCTGTGCTGACATCGATAAGGTCGCGCTGAATGTTGCGTGCCGATTTAACGATCATCGTGTCGCCTTGTTTGCTGATCGCAAATCCATTGATAGCCAAGCCTGAAGACAATTGATTAAAAGCTTCTTCAATGGTGATGGGCTCTTGATTCAGGATCGAAATCTTACCTCGCACGCTAGGATCGATGACAAATTTTTGCCCTGAAGCCTTTGAATAGGCTTCAATCACCTTAAGAATTTCTTCGTTGGTAAAATACATTTTGATCTTATCAGAAGCGGCGAAAGAAAACGAAAACGAAAACGAGAACAGAACTAAAACTAAAGACAGAAATTTCATAGGTCCTCCTGTTTGGTCTGTCTAATAAATCACGATGCAAACTGAGCTGACAAACTGTAACAGGATGACTAGACCACAAAGTGATGCAGAGAGTGCCAATGTGGAACTAAAGAGAAAGATCTTTCTTAACCAGAATGCTTAGTGCTTGAAAATCAACGGGCTTACTTAAAAAGCCTGAAGCCCCCAAGGCGTCAGCTTTTTTACGAAACTCGTGGGATTCGTAGGCGCTGACCATGTAAACGGGAATTTTTAAGTTCAAAGCTTGAATTTTTTCAAGCAGAGCAAAGCCGTCCATTTCAGGCATGTTGATGTCGGATAAAATTAAGTCTACGCGTGGCTTGCTGTCGCTTTGTAAATACTTAAGGCAATCACTGGCATTTAGAAATGAAACCAGATTCAACTCGCCTAATTCAGAGAAAAGTTTTTTAAATTTTAATTTATAAAGAAGATGCGTGTCGGCTTCGTCATCTACAATTACAATATGAATCATTAAGTTGGTCTCTCGTTTACAAGGGGGATCGCCAAGACGAATTCCGTCCAATGGCCGAACTCACTTACATACTTTAAAGTCCCACCGTGTTTTTGCGCAATATTAAAAGCGACGGTCAGACCTAAACCCGCCCCTTCGCCTGCGGCCTTTGTTGTCAAAAATGGGTCAAATACTTTTTCGCCTAAGACAACAGGAATGCCGATCCCGTTATCGCGGATAGAGATCTCTAAAGAATCTCCTCGTACAGAGGTTGAAAGTGTCAGCTCGGGTTCGAAGGAGCTATCAGCAATAACTTTTCTTTCCAGCGCATGAATCGAGTTATCAATAATATTTGATAAGGCTCTTAATAAAGACGTTGCATACACAGGCACCGTAATACTTTCGCTGAGGCGATAGGTCACTTTCGGCGGAATATAACTAGACCCGAGGGCGCGGGTCGCGATGGTTTCCTGATAGGCCCGTTTTAAAATTTCGTTGATGTCCGAATTTTCTAAAATGTCGCTGTCGTATCCAGACAGAATTTGCATTGAGCGCACGATTTGATCAATGCGTTGGCTATGTTTAAGAACCACGCGACTGATCTCGCGAATTTCTTCAAGGGAATCAGACTCGGTGATAAGTTCACTAAAGTTTAAGACGAAGTTTAATGGATTGCGAATTTCGTGGGCTACGCTAGAAGTTAAGCTTCCTAAAGACGCTAGGCGCTCTTGCGCTACTAACGTCGCCTGCATGCGCTTGATTTGCGCCATGGCCTTTTCTAAGCTTTCATTTTTTAGTGTGAGCTGCTTTGTGCGGTCTAAGACTTTTTGTTCAAGAGCTTGATTTAAAGACTCTAGCTTTTCATTTGCTTGCAACAGCTCGGAACGGAACAGGTTGATCGATGCGACAAGCACATCCAGCTCATCTTCATCGCGATGAGCTTGCCGGCGCAGTTCCAAATCTTCATTCGAGCGCACGTTATGGCCGCGCAGATAGTCGGCGATATGCTTGATATGTATAACTAAAATGTGATTAAAGACAAAGTACAGACAAAATACAACGATCATGGTTTTGGCTGCTTGGCGCACAAAAATCCAAAAAGCTTCTTGGAAATATTTTTCGCGCAGACTTTTAACGTCCAGTTCGACGTCCAAATTGCCTAAAATTTCATTCGTATTTTTATGGTAAATATCAAAGCGTTTGCGATTTTCTTCTTCGGGGTCCGACTTACCAGTTTCGTAAATAGTCTTGTTGTCGGCTAAAAGGCGCAGGTAACTCACCCCTTGCAGGCGGCTAAGACCATCAAGTTGGATTTCCAAAAGACGCGTATCATAGGACCACAAATGTTCGGCCATAGAGTCTAGGTAAGAGTTCTTTATGATCGCGAAATTATTCTGTAACTTATCGAAGTCCCTTTGATAATCCATCATCAGTTGAAACGCCGTGAAAATAAGCGTAGCAAACGAGCTTACGGCCCAAGTGGCTATCAGTAATTTAAGGGACAAAGAGTTCCGTTGGAACCAGTGTCGAGATTGAGTGCTTTTCACTCTGAACTTATCGATCAATTCGGACAAAAAGGGCACGAAATTCTGCCTCTGCTAAATTACAAATAGGAAAGATTCTCAAATAGCAACAAGAACTTGTAGAGGGATCGGTGTCTTTTGGGGAAGTCGCGCCGCCCAAAAAATAGGCACTCGCGGAGGGCTGTTAAGGACCAGAACTAAATTTTTACTCGATATATTTACTTCCCAGTAATCGTACACATAGTTAGACTGAAGGAAGATGAAGGAATGGTTAATATGGATATTAACCTGACCCGATTCGACTCGTGTCCTAAACACGAGTGAGCTCGTTAACCCAAGGGAGGGAGAGGATATGAGCGAGGGAAAAGTAACACAACTACCACTTTTGCCCCTAAGAGACCTCATCATATTTCCGCATATGATGATGCCTTTGTTTGTCGGTCGTGAAAAGAGCATCAATGCTCTTGAAGAGGCGATGAGCAAACAAACCGATATCGTTCTAGCAGCGCAAAAGGACGCTAAAACGAACAATCCCGAACCTAAGGATATCTTCTCAATCGGTACGATTGGAACGATCATCCAACTTTTACGCCTGCCAGACGGAACTGTGAAGGTTTTAGTTGAAGGCAAACGTCGCGTAAAGATTAAGAATTTCGTGAACAACGAAAACTTTTTCGTCGTGGCGTGCGAGGCGATCGAAGAAGACGCAACGAACATCGTCGAAGCGCAAGCTTTGGTGCGTTCGGTGAAGTCGACGTTCGAAACTTACGTAAAATTAAACAAGCGTATTCCACCAGAAATTTTGATGCGTGTATCGACGATCGAAAATCCGGGGGAGCTTGCTGATATTATCGTGGCGCAGTTGAATTTGAAGCTAGAAGACAAGCAAGCGGTGCTTGAAATCATCGATGCTTCAAAACGCCTAGAGCATTTGTTGAACTTGATGACGGGTGAGATCGAAATTCTTGAAGTCGAGAAAAAGATCCGCACGCGCGTGAAGAAACAAATGGAGCGTTCTCAGAAGGAATACTACCTTAATGAGCAAATGCAGGCCATTCAGAAGGAGCTTGGTGAAAAAGACGACTACCAAGCAGAACTT